>CALDNY010000170.1 GCA_937914685.1 uncultured Kordiimonadaceae bacterium | reverse complement strand
TATGTTAAAAACAATATCTTCTTTGCTCTGCACTTTGGTGATGGCCTTAATGGTTTTAAGCCCTGCCCATGCGACCAATTTCAAATTTGCAACACCACAACAAGCAATTGAAATTCTAACAGCAGATGACGAATATTTAAAAGATATGAAGAAAATCGAAATAGCCTTACGCATCGGCTCACCTAGTGCTGACAAAACCATTGATGATTTAAAAGCCTATTATGCCGCTAATGTTATAGAAATGCCTGCAGCTGAAAAAGCCATTATGAAGGCGTTGATTGTCACCAATAAGAAGAAATTGGCGAAAATTTCTCACCTTTTACCAGATACTATTTATTTTATTAAGGTTACAAGTAAAATTGAAGGAGCAATCCCTCATACTCGCGGCAATGCTTTAGTTTCTCCAGTTCGTGATCGAACTCTTTCCACAAAATTATTCTTTCATCAGATTTTCCATATAATATCTCGCAACCACAGAGAAAGGCGAGCCAGTCTCTATAATATTATTGGTTTTAAACAATGTGATTATAAACCAACAGAGCAAGTTGATAAATATAGTGTCAAAAATCCGGAAGCCCCCTTTAGCGAGTTTTATTTGCCTGTCAAAATCCACGGCGAGGATAGCGCGGTAATATCATATCTTCATACGGATCAAAAAGGATATGATCCGAATATTGAAGGGGGATATAATGCTCAAATTTCAGGGGATCTTCTCCAAGTTAAAGTCGAAGATGGTATTTGCAGACCCGTTGTTGACGAGGCTGGTAATCCCCATATTTTTAAACATGATGACATTAAAGATTTCTATGACGCAGTTGGTCACAACACACAATATGTTATTCACCCTGAAGAAATTATGGCCGAGAATTTTGCCTTTCTTATGATGAAAAAAGACGATATTCCTTCTCCTCAAATTCCGCAGGATATCGAAGAATGGCTCAATATCAATTTCTAACCAAAATAATTTTTGCCGTTATTTAATAAACAAAGAAACA
The DNA here is from genome assembly GCA_937914685.1 of uncultured Kordiimonadaceae bacterium. Lineage (GTDB taxonomy): Bacteria > Pseudomonadota > Alphaproteobacteria > Sphingomonadales > Emcibacteraceae > Pseudemcibacter. The sequence goes on along the minus strand of CALDNY010000170.1, from coordinate 7,001 downwards.
TAACATCCAATAGGATAATCAGATAAGAAGAGAAGTTAGACAAGCATGGTTAAGATATTATTTGTATGTTTGGGAAATATTTGTCGCTCCCCGACCGCTGAAGGTGTGTTTCGCCATAAAGCCCGCGAAGCAGGGATAAAAGATGGATTTATTGGTGAAATATTCATCGATTCAGCAGGAACAGCGGGCTTTCACATGGCTGCACCCCCTGATAAAAGAGCCCAGCTTACCACTTTAAAATTTGGCATTGATATCGGTGACTTACAAGCGCGTAAAATATCATTGCAGGATTTCGCGGATTTTGACTATATTCTTGCCATGGACGAAGACAATTTAAATATATTATTGAATAACTGTCCAAAAGAACATCAACATAAATTACATTTATTTATGTCATTTGCCAAAAACTGTCCCGGCATTACTGAGGTTCCCGACCCTTTTTACGGCAAAATCGATGATTTTGATAAAGCTTATGATTTTATTGACCGCGCGGCCCAAGGGTTTTTAGAATATATTATGGAAAAACATAATCTGCCTACCTCTTGAAAAACTAGGCAACCATAACAATATATGATATAATGTAATAAGTAGAAAATAACTTTAAGATAGCCCCCGAACGAAAGGATAATTTTTAATGGTTGATTTTAACCCTCAATATTCAAGAGCCGGCACGCAAAGTGCTGCACAGATCGATGAAGGTCTTCGCGCTTATATGTTGACCGTTTATAACTATATGGCCTCTGCCCTAGCTCTTACAGGCTTAGCGGCATATGTGACGGCTCATACACCAGCCATATTGTCGCTTTTCTATGCCTCTAATAGCGCAGGAATGCTCGCCCCTACCATGCTTGGCTATATTGCGATGTTCTCCCCTTTTGCTTTTATACTCGTGATAAATTTCGGCATTAATAAAATGCAGCTGTCAACGACGCAAATGATATTTTGGGGTTTTTCAGTGGTTATGGGTATATCTCTGTCATCTGTGCTTCTGATGTATACTGGCGCAAGTGTTGCTAAAACATTCTTTGTCACAGCCGCCGCTTTTGGTTCCTTAAGCCTTTACGGTTATACTACTAAGAAAAATCTAAGCGGCATGGGATCATTCCTCATTATGGGATTATTTGGTATCATCATTGCCATGATTGTTAATATGTTTTTACAATCAAGCGCTATGGAATTTGTCATTTCAGTAGCAGGTGTGCTGATATTTGCCGGCCTTACCGCTTATGATACACAAAGAATTAAATTGATGTATCTTGAAGGTGAACACAGTGAAACAGCTAGTAAAAAGGCAATTATGGGGGCATTATCTCTCTATCTTGACTTTATCAATATGTTCCTATTCTTACTACGTTTCATGGGCAACAGAAATTAAACTTGTTCCTATAAAATTCTTTTAAAATATTTATAAAACCCCGTTTGAAAAATCAAACGGGGTTTTATATTGCCAAAATCACATTTCTGGTTCTATACTTCTTAACACAGGGAGATAAAATCATGAAAAAAATCACTCAATTTAAACCAAACCGAAGACATTTTATGCAAGCGGGCATGGCTACAAGTGCGGCATTGCTCGCCAATAGCGCACTCGCTGAGGACAGCGTTTTAATACCCAGCCGTGGTCCCGGACGACTGATAAGTGAAACAGGGACTTATGGTGTGCGTTCACAATATGCAAAAGAGGTGCGCATGAAAGGCTCCGCAAATGGCCTTGTTGGCGGTGCTTTTACACCACTACAAAATAGCCAAGGCATGGTCACTCCTTCTGGTCTTCATTTTGAAGTTCATCATAGCGGTGTTCCTGATATTGATCCTAGTGAACATAAACTGCTTATTCATGGTATGGTCAAAGATAAAAAAATATTCACCATGGAAGACCTGTTACGTTTTCCTTCTGTCAGTCATTTCCATTTCCTTGAATGCGCTGGCAATGGTATGGGGGAATGGATGGCGCCGCGCGGTAAAAGCGTCCAACAAACTCATGGACTAACCAGTTGTTCTGAATGGACAGGCGTTCCATTAAAAATCCTACTCAATGAATTAGGCGTTCACGGAAACGCAAAATGGCTATTGGCTGAAGGCGATGATGGGGCTAGGCTTGCCAGAAGTATTCCCTTGTGGAAAGCAATGGATGATGCCTTTCTTGCTTACGCGCAAAATGGTGAATTTTTGAGGGCAGAACAAGGCTTCCCCCTTAGGCTTATTGTCCCCGGTTTTGAAGGCAATATGAACATAAAATGGTTACGTCGATTAGAACTAAGTGACAAGCCGTGGTGGACCCACCACGAAGTAACCGAATATGCCGACCCGAGACCTGATGATAAAATACGCGCCTTTTCATTCTTCATGGAAGCGCGCTCCGTCATCACTTCACCCTCCGCAGGAATGAAGTTAAATGGCCCCGGTTTTTATGAAATAAGTGGCCTCGCATGGAGTGGGGCGGGAACCGTTAAAAAAGTTGAAGTATCAACTGATGGCGGTGCCATATGGCAAGATGCTAGCCTACAGGCTCCCGTACTGCCAAAATGCCACACGCGTTTTCATATGCCTTGGACATGGGACGGACGGGAAACAACCATCCAAAGTCGTACGACCGATGATACAGGTTATGTCCAGCCAAGCTACGAAGAAATGTATAAATTACAAGGACCAATTGGTTTAATGCATAATAATGCCATTCAAAATTGGCACATAGCCCAAGATGGGGAGATCACAAATGTTCGATAATCTCTGGAAAAAAACTTTAGCGGCCACATTAGGACTTTCCTTGTGCGCCTCATTGACCGTGGCTCAAGAAAAATATGGTTTCGGTACAAAAGCCGATCCCGCCGAAATTGCCAAATATGATATTGATATTCACATAGACGGCAAAGGACTACCCGCCGGCAGTGGCAACCCGGCTCTTGGCGCGGAAATATTTGAAATACAGTGCGCCATTTGTCACGGTGAGCAGCTTCAGGGCGTTCGCGCGATGGGGGCGAATTCCTTACATGAAGGTCGACGTGATATTAAAAAATTACCTTACGCTACTTCTCTTTTTGATTTTATTCGTCGCGCCATGCCCCTTACAGATCCAGGCACGCTTAGCAATGACGAGACATATGGCCTTGTTGCCTATTTACTGACACAAACGGGTGTTCTTAAAGATAAAGATGTGGTTCTTGATGCTAAATCATTAGCGGCCATTAAAATGCCAAACCGCGGCAATTTCATCATTGATCCTGCCTCTAGATTTAGCGCAAAGGACGTACATTAAAGGGATTATAAAAGGAAAAAGAGTGTGGACATTTCAAGACGGAAATTTGTACATCTAACATCGGCTGCCGTAGTGACGACGGCCTACGCCCAATCAACAAATGGAGCGATTAAGGCTTCTGCAAAAACTAAAAATGACCCGCTTGGGGTTCGTAAAGATTTCCCCTTGCTTAAGAATGTTAATTACCTCAATACCGCTTATCATTCCGTATCCCCGAACCAAGTGGTTGAGGCGGGCGTCCAATTTTACAGAGACCGCGCTAATCCTGCTGATAGTATCGGGCCTTTCCTCGCCAATGGACGAAGTGTCAGGACAAAATTTGCCCAAATGGTCGGGGCAATGCCAAATGAGATAGCCTTTATCAACGCCACATCCGAAGCCGAAAATATAATTGCCAATGCCGTTGATTTAAAAGAAGGCGACAATATCGTCACTGACGATCTTCAATATCCCTCTTCATTTGTTCTTTATGATCATTTTGCCAAAACAAAAGGCGTTGAGGTCCGTATTGTAAAAAGGGATAAAAGCGGAGCCACATCAATAGAAGACTTTGAAAAGCTTGTTGATGAGAAAACACGGATCATTTCCGTATCATGGGTATCCCATGATAATGGTTACCAGCACGACCTTAAAGCACTTGCCAGTCTAGCCCATAGCCATAACGCTTATTTTTATGTGGACGCTATTCAAGGCGTTGGTATGTTAGAGCTTGACGTTAAAGAAGCAGATATCGATTTTTTTGGATGTGGTACTTATAAATGGTTGCTCGGCAGTTACGGGGTTGCTTTCTTCTATGTACGTTCAGAGCTACAGGATATTATAAAGGCCGACCGACAGGGTTGGCGATCGGTAAAAGATGATAGTCCCCTGACAGATTTTGATCATTATACCGATGCGGCAAAATATGGTTATGCCACACCTGCGTTTGGCGCCATTAATGTTGTCGGAACCGCCCTTGATTATATATCAAATATTGGTATTAAAAACATTGAAGCCCACACCGTGCCCCTTGCCCATCAAATAAGATCTTCGCTTATAGATCATAACATTGATACCGATACACCGCCCGCCAATAGATCTGCTATTGTTACCTATTATCACGGCAAAGATCCGGCCCTTGTTAAAAAGCTTTATGATGGGGAAAATATTAAAGTATCTTTTAAGCATGAGGGGCTTAAAATTCGTGTCAGTGTCTCGCTTTTTAATAACCAAAATGACATTGATCACTTTAATGACGTTACGGCAAAAATTCCGCTATTGGGTTAAAATAATTGTTATTTATCTAATTGGAATTTGGCAATGTGACGGTCACGGTTGTACCCACATTAAGGGCACTTTCAATTATCATTCTGCCGTAGTGAAGCTTCACTAATGAATTTGTAATGGCCAAACTAAGGCCGACACCTTCTTGAGCTTTATGGGGGTTGCTCTCGTGTCTTATAAAGGGATCTGTAATATGTGGCAGTCTTTCTGGAGAAATGCCAATTCCCGTATCAACCACCATGAAAGTATATTTAAATTTTGTGGCCTTAACAACCAAATCAACTTTTCCGCCGCTGTTAGTAAATTTTATGGCATTAGAGAGCAAATTTAAAAGTATCTGAATTATAGCGTGTCTGTCGGCGTGAAGTAGCGGCAATCGATCCTTCATCTTAAAACTAAATGTAATCTCTTTATCGTCGGCCTTTTGATAGAGCAATCTATGGCATTCTTCCAATAAATTAGGGACAATAATGTCCTGCATTTTCAAGCCAAAAGTTCCAGATTCAATTCGTTCAATATCAAGAATATCGTTAACCATTTCTAGCAAATGTTGGCCACTGCGATGAATATTCATAGCATATTCAACATATTGGTAATTGCCCATTGGCCCCATATGTTCGCCGCTCATGACTTCGGAAAAGCCAAGAATTGAATTAAGCGGCGTTCGCAACTCATGGGACATGCTAGCCATAAATTCTGATTTTGCTTTATTGGCTTTTTTGGTTTGATCTATAGATTTTTGTAATCTTCTTTCAATTTTCTTTTGTTTTGTAATGTCCACTAACGCCACTAGGTAAAGGCTTTGGCCACCATGGTCTACGGTGGAAATAGAGGCTATCGCTGGAAATTCCTTGCCATTTTTTTAAGACCAAGAATTTCACCGCGCTGTCCCATATAGAGTTGGCGGGGGTGTTTAGTATTCATATAATTTGTGATATGCTCATAATGTTTATTATGAAAGCGCTCGGGAATTAATAAATCTAGGGGTTGACCTTTTATTTGCTGTTCTAAATACCCAAAAATGTTTGTGGCTCCCTTATTAAACATCTGAATGTTAAAATTCTTATCAATAGCGATAATCGCTTGAGGTGTTATCTCAAGAATTTTTAAAAGCCTATTTTCCACTTCCTTACGTTCTATGGCATTATTTTTAAAGACCACCAACGCGTTTGCCATTTTACCAACTTCGTCATCAGCGATTAAATTCTTGTCTATATTTATGGAAAGATCGCCCTGTGCGAGCTGCATTGTTAATTCAGATATTTGGCCGATCGGATCAATCACACGTACTTTTAAAATCCAGAAGATACCCCCTATAAAAACAACACCAAAAAACGGTAAAAAAACACTGACCATTAAGATAATATTTTCGAATCTATTTAAAGTATTGGACATTTTGACCGCTTCTTCTTCGATCTGGGTTGTGATTTCCCGTTCTAGTGTGGTCAACGCATTTAAAGCATAAATATCATTCACTTGAGATGCCTGATCAATTTCGCTAATTGTCGCATTTGATAATGTCATCTCTTTTGTTTTGATCAGAGCAGAATTATACTCATTCATTAATTTTTCAATATAATCAATCGCCATAAGTTCGGTATTATTGAGATTTAACCCCTTCATATTTTTTATAACTTGATTAAGTCTGAGCAAATCATTCTCAGTTTTTTCAGCATCCGCCTGGCGTTTTCGTAAAATATAATTCTTAAAATGATGAATTAAGCCATCAAAACCTAGGACATGGCGCATCTCAGAAAGTTGCTTATTTCTTTCAATTAAAGGCGAGGTTCCATCAGATTGATCACTATATATTTGCTTTAAAGTTATTAAAGCTTCAATGGCGGGCGCATCATCAATAACGACGATTTTATCAATTTCCCTCGTTGTTTTACCATCTGCAATTAATGTTTTTATGGTCGATAACGCTATTTCATAACGACCCACAGTTTGTTCAATTGAAACTAAGGCTTGATTTTCCTTCATATTTGAATCAAGTGATTGATATTGAGAAATTAACCCTTTGATGGCCTCTAATTTACTTTGCGCAGAATTATAATAAACTTCATCATGGCGAAGCAAATAATTCTTAAAATGATGGATCATCCCTCCATACCCTAAATCTGCCCAAAGCGCCGTAATAATTTGTGATTTAGCTGATCGAGACTGTTGAAAACCCTGCCAAGTAATGCTTATGGAACTCGCATCTCGTTTGAGAAAACTGGTGACAGCAATAATCCCCAATCCCGCAAACAATAACGCTGCTAAAAAAATCAACCCTAATGTTTTTACTTTAATTCTTTTAGATGAATTCTGGTTGGCCACCATCTCTCCCCCCCTACAAACAAACACTTTATTTGTAGCCTAAGGTGGCCAATATATAGTAAAATCTATTAAACTTCAACTAGTTATGGTTGTTATAGTTAAGAGAATTGAGGTGGTCCTGTTTGTTTGGACAGGTTGGCAGCTAAATTAAGGTGTATCC
>CALDNY010000169.1 GCA_937914685.1 uncultured Kordiimonadaceae bacterium | reverse complement strand
GGTCAACGACGCGGTCAAATCACCATTTTAGAAAATGCCATATATTCTCCCTGTGAAATTTGTATTAAGGGAGGCAGGGAGACACCTGTTTGGCAAATTAAAGCAGATCAAATAACCCATGACGGCGATGAAAAAACCATAAAATATAAAAATGTTAAATTAGAAGTGGCGGGAATTCCTATTTTATATTCCCCCTATTTTTCCCATCCTGACCCAAGCGTTCGTGCGAGAACAGGTATATTACCGCCTTCAAAATTAGGACGTTCAACCGAGCTTGGTGCTTTCATTCAAATTCCTTATTATTTTGACATAAGCAGATCTCAGGATTTTAGCTTTGAGCCGATCATTACCAGCCGTGAGGGTGTTGTCTTTGGGGGAACTTATCGGCAAAATACAGGAAACGGCAAGTTTAGCACTAGCGGTTCCATTGCCAATGTTAATGAACGTGATAATAATTTTATTAAAACCGGCGATCATGAGTTGCGCGGTCATATATTTTCCAAAGGCGAGTTTGACCTTAATAGTTTAAGCTCGCTTGGCGGTGACTGGCAATGGGACTATGCCTTAAAATGGGTCAGTGATGATACATATTTGCGCCGTTATTACGAGGATAAGTCAGACGTATTACAAAGTCACGCCAAGATCGAGCGTTTTTGGAGCCGAAATTATGCAACATTCGGAACTTATTTATTTCAAGGACTTGACCGTGAAGATGATATCGGCTTAACAGGCCAAGCACTTCCATCATTTGATTTAAACCTTAATCAAGATACGGGATTTTTAAATAGCAAAGTTACCTTTGATGCCAGTGGTGTTCAAATCCGTAGAACTCACGGAATGCGTAGTCAACGTTTGAGTGCTAAGGCGGGATGGGAAATACCGTTTCAATCGGCACTGGGGGATTTTTATACTTTGTCGGCGACTGTGCGCAGTGATTTTTACAATAACAGTAATTCGCTTAATCCTGATTTACCACAATATGCAGGGGTAGATGGGGCCCATTCAAGGGTTTTGCCGAAGTTAGCGTTAGATTGGCGGATGCCGTTTTTAAAATCAAATGGCAGTACCAGTCATGTTTTGGAGCCTATGTTCTCTATCATTGTGGCCCCGACCAAGCCCAATTTACCAGAAAATGTTGTCAATTTTTCCAATGAAGACAGTCGTAATTTTGAATTTGATGAGAATAATCTTTTTAGCCACAATCGTTTCAATGGTTACGATCGTTGGGAAGGTGGAACTAGACTTAATTATGGTCTTCGCTATAATCTTTATACCAGTAATCTCAATATGATTGCCACCTTAGGCCAAAGTGTCAGGCTTAATGATACGGAAACATTCCCCATTGGTTCTGGTTATGAAGGACGGGCATCAGACTTTGTTGGTCGTATTGATGTCACAATGGGCGATTATATTGATTATGTTCATCGTTTTCGCCTTGATAAGCGAAGTCTGACCTTGCGGCGTAATGAAATGATTTTATCTGGTGGGCCTAAATGGCTTAAAGCCAGCATTCGCTACCTCGACCTTGACCTTGAACGGGACGATATGAGGTTATTTGGTACAGAATTAGAAAATCGCCGTGAAATAGGTACAGGAATTAATATATATGCAAATGATAAATGGGCTATGCAAGGATCATGGGTTAAAGACATCTTAAATAATAAAACAATCTCTTATGATGCGGGAATTGTTTATAAAAATGATTGTTTGGAGTTTGGACTTAGTTACGAGCGACGATTTACCAGTGACCGGGATATTGCGCCATCTAGCACTGTGCATTTCAGGTTGATATTGAAGAATTTGGGCTAAATTGTAATTAAATGAACTTAAAGATAGAACAGTTTTTTTATCTGTTATATAAAGATTTTTAATTTTTAAATGGAGAGGTTAGAATTTAACCTTGAAAATAAAACACTAAGGTAAGTCATGAATATAAAGAATTATAGAAAGTTGCTTTTAAAATCTCTGTTTTGCGCTTTTATTATGAGCTCTTTTTCCAACAGTCTAGTTATAGCCCAAGAGGCGTCTGACCTTCAAGATGTTCAACAGATTGTGGCCATTGTCAATGATTCTGTCATTTCACTATATGATTTAAAACAACGAACAATATTGCTTACTTTAACCAGCTCACAACGTCAAAAAACTCAAGCTGAGATGCAGCAACTTCAAAGTCAGGCCATGCAAGGTTTGATTGATGAAAAACTTAAAATGCAAGAAGCAAAAAAATATAAAGCCGACGTCAGTAATAAAGAAGCACAGAGTTATTATGAGCGTTACGCATCACAGTTCAATATGAATCCAGATGAATTAGAAAAAGCGTTAAACGCCGCTAGTGTACAAAAGGAAACCTTGCTCGCGCAAATTAGAGGAACAATGGCTTGGCAAACAGTTGTTAGCGGTTTGCTTGATCCACAAGTCAATATCACCGATGATGAAGTGAATAACCAAATTGATACTTTAGAACGTAATAAAGGGAAAAATGAGTATAAAGTGAGTGAAATTTTTCTTATTATTACCGATAATGAACAGCGTGATGCCACTATTGCTACGGCTAATACTATTCATGAACAATTAAAACAAGGTGCGACTTTTAGTGCTGTGGCTCAGCAGTTTTCCCAATCATCAACTTCGGCTGTCGGTGGGGATATGGGTTGGGTTATGGAAAAAGAATTACCAAAAGAGGTCAATAAGCAAATAATTTCCATGAAAATTGGTGATATTTCAGAACCCGTTATTAGCGAAGACGGAATTTATATTTTAGAGATGACTGATAAGCGCCAAATTCTTACCCTCAACAATGCCGATATTCGCGTTGATTTAAAGTATATGTTATACAAAACTGAGACTGATTTTTCCGATGAAAAATTTAAACTTATCAATGACAAGGTTTTGAAGATTGCTAAAAATACAGACAATTGTGAATTAGTTGAGGAAAAGACAAAAAATATTGGTGCTGACGACGGTGGGGTTCTTGGACAATTTACAATCGGTGCTCTTCCTATTGAAATTCGAGAAGAACTTTTATCTTTGGAAATAGGCCAAGCGACTAAATTTTATCGTGACCCCAGTGGCTATCGATCATTCATTCTGTGTGTAAAGAATATACCAGAAGTTACATTGCCAGATTTTGAGACGGTTTTGGAAAATATAAAGCAGGCAAGAGTACAATTAATGGCTAGAAGGCATTTAAGAGACCTACGCAGGGACGCTATTATAGATTATAGATAAGCAAGGAATAGAAAATCACAAACGAAATGCTGCCCATAGCCGTTACCATCGGAGAACCTTCGGGTGTTGGGCCAGAAGTTATTTTAAAGGCGTGGTTTAAAAGAAAAGAATTTAATCTTGCAGATTTTTTTGTTATTGGCAGTGCAACTATATTGGAAAAATATGCCGAGCACCTGTCTT
>CALDNY010000168.1 GCA_937914685.1 uncultured Kordiimonadaceae bacterium | reverse complement strand
AGGAAAAGGGTGGCATGTCCCACTTCTTCTGGTGTGCCCGGTCTGCCGATGGGGGTATATTTGCCCGCAATTATTTCAGCATCATCGCTTGAGCTCGTTTTAATCCAACCCGGCCCAATACAATTGACCGTGATATTGTGGGCACCAACCTCGATTGCTAGGGAACGTGCCATCCCAAGCATACCAGCCTTGGCGGCCGCGTAAACAGAGCTTCCTGCAATGCCAACAACAGGACCTGTTACTGACGACATATGAATAATACGCCCATAGTTTCGTTTGATCATTCCGTCCAGCGCGCCGCGCGTTACATAAAAAGCACTGGTTAAGTTGATATCTAAGCCGTAAGACCAGCTCTCATTGCTCATTTGCGAAATATGCCCCGCGCTTTCCTGCTTACCCACCTGCACCATGCCCGCATTATTAACCACAATGTCAATAGGCCCGAGGTTTGTTTCAATATCGGCTAAAAGGGCCGTAACTTGATCACAATCTGTTAGGTCTGCGGGTTTGGCAAATGTTTTATCTAGTGACCCGTTCAAGTCGTTAAGTCTGTCATAGATGCGTTCAGTGGTAGAGGTGATAGCAACTTTAGCTCCGGCCTCAAGTAAGAGCTTTGCTGTTGCAAAACCAATGCCGTCAGCACTACCTGCTCCTGTCACTAATGCGACCCGATTTTTAACACCTGTCATCAATATTTCCCTATTTCTATCCAAACTAAACTATTCATAGTGTGATTTAATTATAACTGGATTAAAGATATAACAACAAGGACTGATATAATAGATTATTTAAGTATAACCATAATATAACTTCATTATTGTTTTTTGACCTAGACAATATAGGTAAGTTTCTGCAAGATGTTTTTTCGTATTTACAGTTATCTTGAGAAATTTAATGCACCTGTTAGAAAATCCCATTCGTTCCGAAGACCTTTTAGTCAAAACCTTTAATATCAAACATCGTTTTTATGCATCTTCCGCAGAACCACTAAGCCATAAAGAGCTGATCGAAGCGACAAAACGAAATGGCGATCATCACCTGATAGAACTTTTTAATGATCATTCTTTGGGTTACGCCGAAAATGGGGGAAGCCTTGATCTGCGCGAGGAAATCGCAACACTTTATGATGAGAGTATTTCTGCTGAAAATATTGTGGTATTTCCGGGCGCACAAACCGCAATGACCATCACTACCCTAGCATTACTTCATCAAGGGGACCATGCCATTATCATTACGCCTAGTTATCAATCCCTTGAAGAAGGGGTTAAATATGCTGGCGGTTCGGTGACACGAATTGCGCTGTCTCCTGCAAATGCTTGGCAGGTAGATCTAGAGGCAGTTGAAGCGGCCATAAAGGATAATACGAAATATCTGGTCTTTAATGACCCTCATAATCCTACAGGGGCGCTAATGAGCGAAGATATTAAACGAAAATTAGTGGCACTAGCCGAACAACACGATATTTTGATTTTTTCTGATGAAGTTTACCGACTCTTAGAGCTAAACCCTGCTGATCGCTCAGCGTCTATTGCTGAAATGACAAAAAAAGGCATCGCCCTTGGCACGATGGCAAAGCCTTGGGGAGCGGGTGGTGCTTCTATTGGCTGGGTTGTGTGCCAAGATAAAAATATCATCGAAAAAATACGAAATGGCCAACATTTATTCGCGGTGTGTTTTTCAAGGGCCGGCGAAATACAAGCGATGATGGTGATCCGTGCCAGTGATCAAATTATCGCTAAAAACATGAAAATTATCAAAGAAAACCTAGCTCTTTTGGATGATTTTTTTAAAGAATATGGGGATTTGTTTGAATGGATAGCACCACAAGCGGGTGGAACAGGTTTCGTAAAATTCAAAGGCTCTCTTTGTGCAGATGAGCTTGCAGAGGAATTACTGGAGCAAGGAATTCTGGTTTTTCCACCTTATGTTTTTGATTGTGGTGATGATCTTAAACAATATTTCCGTATTGGCTTTAGCCGCAAAACCATGCCTGCCGCCCTGCTTGCTTTTAAAGAATTTATTGATCAAAGAAGAGCCCAGTGGGGAGCATTTGTCCCTTAAATAATTGCAGTCAATGAGTAAAGTTTTTAAAAGAAAGTATAGAATGCCTAACCAAGTCCCTCATTTTGATAATCAAACCATAGCAAAGATAGTCCTAGAGCTATACGGCGTAGAAGGAGAGATATCGCCGCTTGTTGCCTTTGAAGATCAAAATGCATTGATCAAGACATCTAATGATCGATTTGTTTTTAAGATTGCCAATAAAAGATGGCCCATTGAGTTTTTGCAAATGCAACATGATGTTATGGAGCATTTAAGTAGGGCGGCGCCTGATCTTAAATTCTCCAGAGCCATTGAAACTAAAGATGGCAAGACGATTACTATTATTGATGGCTTTGCGGTTCGCATGCTCACTTTTCTAAAAGGTGATATGTTGACAAACACACCTAGAAGCCCCGATCTTTACCATGATGTTGGGCGTTTTTTGGGACAATATTCTTCTGCCATGAAAACCTATAATAATCCTGCGGCGGACAGGCCGGACGATTTATGGAACCTTGATAATGTTATTGCCTGCAAAGATTACCTCTGCGATGTCATTGATGAAGATGCGCGTGAGCGCATTACTCGTCTTTTTGTGGTCTATGAGAAAGATATATTACCAAAGGTGGCAAAATTTCGAAAAGCGGTCATTCACGGGGACGCCAATGAACAAAATTTCCTGATCAATCCAGATCAACCAACAAAAATATCTGGACTTATTGATTTTGGCGAGATGATTTATGGAAGCCAAGTTAATGATCTTGCCATTTGTCTTGCTTATTCGTTGCTTGGCGAAGATGATATCGAAATGGCATCACAAAAAATAATCGCGGGCTACTGCCAAGAATTTACTTTGGAAGAAAGTGAGTTAGAGATAATTTATGATCTTGCCGCCATGCGTCTGGTCACGAATATTACCATGACATCTCACGATGCAAAGAAATTTCCAGATAATCAATATATTTTAATTTCTCAAAAGTTTGCTCGGGATTTATTGAAGAAATTAGAACAAAAAAAATATATACTAAAATAAACTGTGATACCTCTAACATTATCGAAAGTACTACTTATGGAAGATACTAATGATAAATCAAATGAAGGATTGGTAAGAACTATTGGTCCAGCTGAACTTGGAACAAATGTTTTTAATTTGGTTGTTGGGGCGGGCATCTTTGTCCTGCCTGGCATTATAGCGGCCCAATTAGGACCAGCGGCAATAGTAGCCTACATTATATGTGGGATTGCCATTACGTTGATTTTCTTATGCTATGCTGAAATAGGCAGTCGAATAACCCGAAGCGGCGGATCTTATGCTTATATTGAAGAAGCGTTTGGTCCTTTTGCGGGCTTTGTCTCATCAATGTTATTGTGGTTTGGATGGGCTATTTTGTCTGATGCGGCCTTACTGATTGCCATGATTGGAATAATTACCATTGCTGTTCCTGAATTGGCCGATCCTTTTTGGCGCATTTTATTCATGATCGTTCTTTTTACATTTCTCGCAGTCACCAATATAAGGGGCGTTAAATGGGGTGTTAAGCTTTATGTGTTCAATACTATCGCTAAATTAGTGCCACTGGCACTGTTGGTATTGGTGGGGATTTTTTCAATAAATTATGATAATTTAGTTATCACACAGTGGCCAACACTGGAA
>CALDNY010000167.1 GCA_937914685.1 uncultured Kordiimonadaceae bacterium | reverse complement strand
TTGTAAAATAATATTATTAACGGCGGAGAATTCACCAAGGCCCATCACATAAAATTTATTAAAAAAATCCGCTTCCGCCTTTGATAATGCTTCATTCTCTATGATGATCTGATGGGGGCAGTAGGCTTTATAATAACTAATCCCCGCCGCCAGATGAAGCGCCCTTAAGGCTTTATTTAAAGCCTCTAACTCAAGATCATTAAGTGTTTCTTTAGCACCCACAAAATCAATAATTTCATTAAAAGTCGGCCCGTCTTTATAGGCATAGCTTAATATGGCCTGTTTGGCGTCCTGATCATAATGGGCTGATTTAAATATAAATGCGTTCATGATCTTGTTTTGGGATTTTTTTGAGGCAAAAACAAGACCAAATTTTAATCCGCCCTGAAATTATTTATTGAAAGCGTCTCTAAAAGCTCTAATTCGTTTGGCATTTTCACCAAGATCACTTCGGCCAATGCGCGAAACACTGCGAATGTCAACGCGACTACCACCCTCGTTCTCAGAGATAACAACCACAGTATCATCAATAAATTTAAACCATGCGGTTGTTGCGGTGCCTTCAAAACGGTGGGCCGTGGCATCAGCGCCAGAAATTTCCCACTTCATAGCGATGCCGACTTCTAATGCTTTGACATAGGCATCATCAGGGGAAAGACTTGATATGATCGGAACAATATCTGGATAGGCGGCTAATTGTTGGGCCGCGATTTCTGGGCCGCCATATTCTAATGTATTTGGTGCATCATCACGATTTGTGAGCAGAGCGATAAATTGAGGTGGATTATTGGTGTCTGTGGTAATGTCATGAATGGGCGGTATATAGCCATCTGGCACAACCATTGAATTGATATTCGGAATCAGTACCGCAACGCCAATCAATAGAGAAATAAGCATCTTTCTAAATCCAGAGAGATTTTTTTTCTTCACTAAATAAATAATGGTAACGATGCTTGATACGGCAATTAATAGGCCGCCAGGGTAACTGACAAATCTTGAAAATCGAAAGCTGTCTATGGGTTGCCAATAATCTAACATAACCCCAACAATATTAACGATGATGGCAAGTCCAAATAATACCGAGAGATAAAAAACGGTATTTGCAATCAGTGACTTTTTCTTTTTCCCAATTATCATTCGAAACCCCACTTATTATTTTTACAATATATATAGTAAGCCTACTTTTAAATAAAGGCAAATTTTAGGCTCTTTTTTGTTTTGCCGCAATCGCCAGCGCCTCCGGCTAGACTAAGAGAGAGAAGCAAGTGATAGGTTTCGCGTCATTACAGAAATATTTTTTGGATCAATTTTATTTCAAATGAATACCCAACGTCAGGTAATTGGAAGCTGCTCGATAGTTCTTATCATTGAATGTCTGCGCGTCACTGTCATTTCAATCGGTCAACGCAACACTTTAGTCTAATATAGAATTAGAAGGTGAGGTGGTCCTGTTTGTTTGGACAGGTTGGCAGCTAAATTAAGGTGTATCCTG
>CALDNY010000166.1 GCA_937914685.1 uncultured Kordiimonadaceae bacterium | reverse complement strand
GTCGCAGGTTCAAATCCTGTCATTCCGACCAATATATCAAAGGCTTAGTGTTTTAAAGTCTTCTCTTTTTGAGAATATCCAGTGAGGCCAACAGGGCGCCGCCGGCTATTAAAAGACAGGCTAGCATTAAATTCCAAGTAAATTCAGCATGACCACTTACGGTTAAAATTATTGTGCTCAGTAAAGGCGCTGCGTAAGAAAGCACGCCAAGTAACCTTATATTGCCATGTTTGGTGCCAAAATCCCAAGCGTAAAAGGCGGCGCCAACCGGGCCGATCCCCAAGCCGACAATCGCGGCCCATTGCCACGGCGAAGGGACAACCCATTGTTCTATCATAAAATGGCTGAGGGCACTTAGAATGGCGGTCATGATGCAAAAGCCTGCCACGGCCTCGGTCGGGACATGGGAAATGGTGCGGTTTAATACTGAATATGTTGACCATATCAATGCGCTGATTAAGGCCATGGCATAGCCAAAACCATATTGCGCAGAAAAGGAAAAATCACCAGTGCCACCAAGCAAAATTAAAGCGCCAAATAATGCGCTAAAGGCCCCAGTAATGTGAAACCAATGTAGTTTTTCCCCTAAGGTTAAAGAGGAAAGCAAAACAATCAGCAAAGGCCATAAATAAGCAATTAAACTCGCGTCTTCCACTGGGGCATTGGCCAGAGCGGTAAAATAGAAAAAATGATAGCCAAATAACCCGCCGACGCCGATCACCCATACTTTTATGGGCAGACGAAAAGTTTTTAAAATATTTTTATTTTTAATAATGATGAACAAAAGTCCAAAACCTGCCGCAATTGAAAATGTTAAAAACAATAATTGAAAGGGGGGAATCCCGTGGGTGGTAGATGTGAATAAAGCAAGGAGAGACCACATCATTATGGCGCTACTGCCAATAAGGGTTGCTTTGGAATTCATTCATATTTTCCTTGCCATTTTATAATGTTAAGCCTAATTCGGCTTGAAGTTTCTTGGTGAGTTTCTTCGCAATGATAGTGTAAGAGGCTTTGATATAATCTTTGACGTCTTGATTGTTCATGGCGTTTTTTGTCGTTATTTGCACCCAATTACCGCGGGCGAGGTAAGGGGCGGGGATGATGTCTTCTAATTGGCTAAGAATTTGGTAATTTAATTCACTACATTTAAAGCTGATAGTATGAATATGTTTGCCGTTTAACCCTGGATGAATAGCAAAAACTTTACCCCCAATTTTCCAAACGCTGGCATTACCCCATTGCACCACATGACTGGTAGACTTTAAATTGACGCAATATTGATCAAACTCTTGGCGCGTCATTATACTTCCTTTGATTGACGTTGGCTTATTCTATGATAGTATTTTTCCAAATCATATAGGGAAATATAATGTCAAATAATAATAGAAGAGATTTTTTAAAATTGGCCAGCACTGTTTCGGCCGGCGTGGTTTTATCTGGTACGGCCGCAACCATGGCAAAAGCGCAAAAAGCAGGGATCGCAGGGCCACCACCGCAAAGTGTTGAAGATCAATTTGATCCGTGGCTAGAACTTAATATTGACAATCTTAATCATAATATTGCCCAAGTCCGTAAGAAAATCGACGGTCGGCCGATTATGGCAGTGATAAAATGTAATGCTTATGGTCACGGCATTGTCGAAATCGCCACGTCGATGGCTTTGCAGAATATTGAGCATTTCGCTGTGGTCAAAATGGATGAAGCGGTGCAGCTTCGTCATAATCAAGTAAAAGGCATGATCTTAAATCTTGGGCCGTTTTCCGCGCGCGACGCCAGAACCGCCATTAATCATGATATTAGCCAATCGGTTTTTTCTGATGCAGTGGACGTGTTGGCCCAAGAAGCTCGCACCTTAAAGAAAATTGCCAAAGTGCATATTAAAATTGATACGGGTCTGGGCCGGGTTGGCGTTCCTTATAAACAAGCCTTGGCCTTTGTGGAAAAAGTAGCGGCAATGCCAGAAATTAAAATCGAAGGCGTGCTGACGGCCATGACTGAAGATCATGATTTTAACCCGCTGCAAATAGAACGGCTTAATGAAGTTTATCAAAGAGCAAAGGAAAAAGGAATTGATTTGGGCATACGTCACGCCGCTTCAAGTGCGGAGGTGGATCATGATCCTAATTCTCACCTTGATATGGTGCGCC
The DNA here is from genome assembly GCA_937914685.1 of uncultured Kordiimonadaceae bacterium. Classification (GTDB taxonomy): domain Bacteria; phylum Pseudomonadota; class Alphaproteobacteria; order Sphingomonadales; family Emcibacteraceae; genus Pseudemcibacter. Next base: position 11,699 of record CALDNY010000166.1, on the reverse strand, counting down.
CGGGCAGTGCGCTGGTGGGCTTAGAGCCAATGGCTAATATGGATATAAAGCCAGTGCTTAGTGTTAGAACAAGAGTGCTTTATATTAAAGACATGGATGTGGGCGAAGCCATTGGTTATCATCAGGCTTATAAAATTGAAAACCCCATGAAAATAGTCACCCTTCCACTCGGTTATTCCGATGGTTTCTCGCTCAATAGCCCCAATAATGCCAATGTGCTGATCCACGGTAAGAAATACCCGATGATCGCCCTGATTACCGCCAATCACACCATCATTGATGTGACAGGATCAGAAAATATAAAAATCGGCGATGTAGTGACGATCATTGGCAAGGACGGTGATCAAGAAATTACCAATACAGAATATTCCAATCAAACAAGCGGTCATGCTTATCACACCGCCAATTGCTTAAAACCATATTTGGCACGCATAAAGGTTTAGATCAATTCCATGGATTTAAAGCTGCTGTGGCCGCTTTTTGAGATGATTAGATGATCATGAAGTTGAACCCCTAATTTTTGACCCGCGTCTTGGATTTGTTTTGTCATATCAATATCTTCGCGGCTTGGAGTTGGGTCACCGCTAGGGTGATTATGGACCAATATTATGGCTGTGGAGCCTAGCTCTAACGCGCGTTTTATAATTTCCCGTGGATAAACAGGGGTGTGATCGACGGTGCCTTCCTGCATTTTTTCATCGGCAATAAGGCGGTTTTGACGGTCGAGAAACAGCACCCTGAATTGTTCGGTTTTTTTATAGGCCATTTGGGTTTTGCAATATTTTATCAACGCATTCCAATTGGCAAGAACCGGTTTTTCCATGATAATGCCTTGGGCCAGTTTTTGGGCACTGGCCTCTACCAATTTTATAATGGTTACGACATTTTCACCAATGCCAGATATTTCCAATAATCGTTCGGGGGAAGCGCTAATGGTTTCGGCGTATGATCCAAATTCAGCAATCATATTTTTGGCCAGCGGCTTAACATCGCGACGCGGAATAGCGCTCATCAACACCAGTTCTAAAAGTTCATAATCGGCAAGGGCATCGATGCCTCCTTTACGAAAGCGGGCCTTTAATCGTTCTCGGTGTCCTTTTAGTTGATCAGGCATAGGGCGGGTTTGAGTGTCCTTGTGGAGAAAGGGTGAAGATTTCAACGCCGTCGGCGGTTACACCCATGCTATGTTCAAATTGGGCGGAAAGTGATTTATCGCGGGTGACAGCGGTCCAATTATCCGCAAGTACTTTAACCTCTGGTGTGCCCAGATTAATCATCGGCTCAATGGTAAAAAACATACCTTCCTTGAGAACAGCGCCTTCGCCTTTCTTGCCGTAATGCAGAACATTAGGGGCGTCATGGAAAATGCGGCCAAGGCCGTGACCACAAAATACCTCAACCACACCGCAACGCTGGCTATGGGCGTATTCCTCAATGGCATGACCGATATCGCCTAATGTATTACCGGGTTTTACTTGAGCAATTCCGCGCATCAGACATTCATAGGTGATGTCAATTAATCGTTTTGCTTTAACATTTGGGTTACCCACATAAAACATGCGGCTAGTATCACCGAACCAACCATTTAAAATTACCGTCACATCAATATTTAAAGTATCGCCGTCTTTGAGTTTTTTGGGCCCCGGGATTCCGTGACAAACTACATGATTGACCGAGGTGCAAATTGATTTTGGAAAACCGTTATAATTAAGGGGTGCGCTAATCGCACCGCGCGCTTCGACAAAATCGGCGCAAATTTTATCAAGCTCGTCCGTGCTGACGCCAGCAATGATATAAGGGATGATCATATCAAGGGTCTCAGCTGCTAATCTGCCCGCTTTTCTCATGCCTTCGAAATCTTTTTTGTCATATATTTTGATAGCACTTGTTGCTTCAACGGGGGCTTCTGATGCTTTTATATATCTCATTCATTTTCCAAAAGTGGAACTATTTTGTCCACTATAATTGCTGATGGTGTGATTTGACAACGATAACAATATGCTTCAACACCATTTTCCTTTGCTGTTTTTAACGCATCTGCATAGGCGGGGTCAATGTCTGATGCAATTTTGAATTCATCACAGTCTGATCTTTGCATTAAATATAGCATGACGCTGCGGTGGCCTTGGCTCACCATGTCTTGTAATTCGCCAAGATGCTTTGTCCCTCGCGCCGTAATACTATCAGGAAATTCGCCAATAGCTTGTTGGCGGCTTAAGGTGACGCTTTTTACTTCAACATAGCAGTCTTTTTGCCCTGTGGTTGAGCCGCTTAAAAATATATCTATACGGCTATTTTTGCCATATTTCATTTCACAGCGCAGGTTTTTATATCCTTGTAATTGTGTGATCGTGCCGTTCACTATGGCTTCCTCAACCAGTTTATTGGGTAACGATGTGTTGATACCTACATAAGCATCACCGACTTTAACCAATTGCCATTTATAATTAAGTTTTGCTTTGGGATTTGCCGCAGGCGACAGCCAGACTTCCAACCCTTCGTCCTTAAGCCCCATCATAGAACCGCTGTTGGCACAGTGGGCCGTGACAATGGTGCCGTCGTCCAATTTTACATCAGCGAGGAAACGCTTATAACGTTGGATCAGAGTACCGTGGAAAAGTTCATGTTCAAATTTCATAGGTTAGGGTATAGTATGATTTTCAACAATTGAACACATTGAAATTAAGATAAAATGGTAAAAAAAGTTAAAGCTGCCTTGATTATAATTGGCGACGAAATTCTTTCAGGACGTACTAAGGACGCCAATTTAAATCATATTGCCCTATGGCTTGGAAGACTTGGTATTATTCTTGATGAAGTGCGAGTGATTCCCGATATTGGCGTGCGCATCATTGATACGGTTAATGAAGTGCGCCGTTCATTTGATTATGTTTTTACCACGGGCGGCATTGGTCCTACTCATGATGATATTACGGCGGAAAATGTGGCAAAGGCATTTGGCGTGCCTCTTTTATTAAATCAAGAGGCTAAGAAATTGCTCGAAGATAATCTGGGACAAGGAAATTTAAGTAAAGCACGTCTTCGGATGGCGATGATACCACAGGGGGCGAGCTTGATTAAAAACCCTGTCAGCTCTGCGCCTGGTTTTATGTTAGGAAATGTTTTTGTGATGGCGGGAATCCCTATCATCATGCAAAGTATGCTTCTTGATATTGAACATAGAATCTCTGGCGGCAGTAAAATTATATCAAAAGCTGTCCATGTTTTTGAAGGCGAAAGCTTATTTGCGGAAATATTATCCGAAGTGGAAGATCGTTTTGAACATTTATCAATAGGCAGTTATCCTTTTTATAAAGGAGGAAAATACGGGGCTAGTTTTGTATTGCGTTCTCCCATTGAAAAAGATCTTGATCGTGCCCTTGAGGACTTAAAGGCAAGAATTATAGAGAGAGGCTCGGTTTTTTATGATGGAGAAGCACTTTAAAATAAAAAAAAGTAAAAAAAATGAAACTCGCTATTCCATTCGAGCTCAGAATATGTAATACCCTTTTTTATAAGTTTACTGACTATGATATTTTATGCCCTCATGGTGAAATTGGTAAACACAACAGATTTAAAATCTGTCGCTCGCAAGGGCTTGGCGGTTCAAGTCCGCCTGAGGGCACCACTCTTTCATTCATTAATAACTCCTTGGATATAATAGATATTTTTTTTATTAACCTGTGATTTTCTAAGATCATAGTGCAGATTTTAAATCTATATTAATTTCCACCATTCATTATTTATTTTCCCTGTGGCCTGCGTGCTTTATTATATTTCTATATTCAATGTCAGTGTTAATTAAAGTATGGATTCAATAGAATGATTGAACTACTTATAATATAAGGATTTTCATCATTTGTTAACCTTGATTAATTATTATAGATATTGTAAAAATAGAGTAGAATAATAAGGTTATTTTTTAATGATTATTCTAACAATATAAGAAGAAATAATTGATATGAGTGAAACAGATTATTCAGCAAAAGCCTTAATTAAGCTTGCACAAGATAATACATCAATCTCCAAGAAAGTCTTGGTTGAGAATATCTCTGATCTTTTTCTTGCCCCCGAGACCAGATTGAATGATCATGAACGCGTATTGATGAATGACATTATGGTCAAGCTTCTGAAAAATATGGAAATAACTATTCGTAAAAAATTGGCAGAAAGACTGGCTTCCTCTGATGAAATGTCACTGGAACTTGTGACTATGCTTGCCAATGATCATATTGATGTGGCGGCTCCTATTTTGGAAAGAAGCTTATTGCTTCGTGATGAAGATCTTATTGAAATTATTCGAAATAGAACGGATGGTCACCGTATGGCTATTGCTATTCGGGCCCATATCAGCACGGAAGTTTCCGACCAACTGATCGAATATGGCAATGAAGATGTTATCGAGACATTGGTTAAAAATGGCAGTGCTGAAATGTCACAAGCTACTATCGAGTATTTAGTCGGGGAAGCTCGTTCCGTTGATCGTTTCCAAGAACCGCTTCTTAATCGTGATGATTTATCATTTGAATTAGCTCATAAAATGTATTGGTGGGTATCGGCGGCGTTGCGACAAAAAATTGTTTCGACTTTTGATGTCGATCAAACAATACTTGATGATAATATGGAAATGGTCACAAAAGAAGTGGTTAATGAGCATGATGAAAAAACAAGCGTCATGAATAAGGCGGTCTATATTGTCCGTAAACTAGCCTCTGAAAAGAAGTTAAATATTGATTTTATTATTTCATCCCTTAGACAAGAAAAAATAAATATCGCTGTTGCGGGACTAGCTGAGCTAAGCGGATTAGAAACTAAGATTATTTGGCGGGTCTTAAGGGAACGCTCAGATGAAAGTTTGGCAGTCATTGCAAGGGCAATTGGTTTGGAGAAAGCTCAATTTTCCACCATGTTTTTATTAATCTTACAGTGTAGTAGCGGGCCAAAAGCACGTTCCACGTCAGTATTGAATAATATGTTGAAATTATTTGATAGAATTAAAATTAAAAATGCTAGGGCTGCCCTAAGATATTGGCAACGTGACCAAGGCTATCGGGACGCTCAAATATTATTAAAAGACGCAGGTTAACTGTGCTAATATATATGCGATTAACATCGGGAAGATAGGAATTTAAAGTGCGAAACAATAACAATATTATAAACCAAACGATTATTCCACTTGAGATCGTTGAACAATTGAGAGCTGAGAAGCTTGTGAAAATTCAGTTGGACAAAAGTGATGATCCTACGGTTAAGGATCAAATTCATTCGCTCCTTGGTAAAATGAATTTTGATGATAATGTTCCGCTTTATGTCTCTACGATTAAAGGTGAGCTGGTTTATGTCAATGGTGGATATCGCGCGCTTGTTAATGACAGCGAGTCGATTGGAGGAATTGTCCATAAAGCTGATGGCGATTATAAATTACCAGCAAGTTTAATTTCTATTTTAAACGAAGTTCAATTAACCAGAAGCAGTGTAACCGTAGAAGAGCTACTGCAAATTCACGGTAACCAAAGACAATATAGATCGCGTCATTTTCCAATTTGTGACGATGAGGGCTACGTTATAGCGGTTGGTGGTACTTATACGGATTGTACCGAACAATATAAAAATATTCTTGACGAAGATGTCTCTCTTAACGAACAAAGATATAGAGATTTCGCCCGTGCCACATCTGATTGGTACTGGGAAGTTGATAAAACTATGAAACTTACCTTTGTTTCTAATCGCTTTACGGCGATAACAGGTATCCCATCATTTTTATTGATTGATAAAAAAATCGATGAAATTGGCACCTTGCTCAGCACGTTCGAAGGCGAGAAAGTGACCAGTTCTTCTTTTATGAATAATACGACACCTTTTCGGGATCAACTTCTAGTTCTTAAAGATCAAAATGAGGAAAATATTTATATTTTCCTCAGCGGCGTTCCAATGTTTGATTTAGATAGCGGAGAATTCCAAGGATTTCGCGGTGCCGGAACCGATGTTACGGAAAGTTATCACGCAAAATCCAATGCGGTTTCAGCGCAAAAATCATTGGAAAATACTTTATATGATCTTAAGGAAAAAAGAGCACAGCTTAATATAGCTACAAAACAAGCGGAAGTAGCACTTGAAGCAAAAAGTGATTTTCTTGCCGCCATGTCTCATGAATTAAGAACGCCGCTTAATGCTATTATTGGTTTTGCCGAAGCCATGAGTATGCAGACGTTTGGCCAACTTAATGAACAATATGTATCATACAGTAATGATATTATGAACGCGGGGCGCCATTTGCTTGGTCTGATTAATGATATATTGGATGTGGCTGTTTTAGAAAGTGGTAAAATTCAACTTGAAACTAAGGCTGTTTCTCTCAAATTCGTGGTTGAAAATGCCTTAAACTTGGTTGTTATGAACGCTAATAATAAGAATATAGATACAAGCACAATTAAGATCGATATTGATCATAATTTATTTGTAGATGAACGACGTGCAACGCAAATTTTTGTTAATTTGATGAGCAACGCTGTTAAATTTACTCAAGAAAATGGCAAAATCGGTGTGCGTACTAAGGAAATGGCTGATAATATCATTGGCATAACCATTTGGGATACTGGAATCGGTATTTCAAGCGAGCAACAAGACCTGGTCTTTGAAAAATTCCACCAAGATCGCGGCCATATTTATTCTCGTAAAGAAGAAGGTACTGGGCTTGGGTTGCATATTTCCAAACACCTCGCTCGACAAATGGGTGGTGATATCATCTTAAAAAGTGAAGTTGATGTGGGCTCTGAATTTACAGTATTATTACCGCTGGCTAAATAAGCGATAAAATAATCATTTAAATTAGCTTATAAATTGTTCGTTGAAAATGCGCTCTTCTAGGGTGTGTTCTTCGTCGAATAATAATATTTTCGCATTATCATAATCTTGTACCACGCTGACACTTTTTACATTTCTGACTTCAATGGTATCGGCAACGGCGCTAACAGGTCGCTTTTTTGGATCAATAATTTCAAAACGTACCGAGGCATTCTGTGGAATTAAAGCACCGCGCCAACGCCGTGGGCGAAAGGCGCTAATGGGGGTCATAGCTAAAATATTTGCCTGCATAGGTAATATGGGCCCGTGAGCCGATAAATTATAGGCAGTACTGCCGGCGGGGGTCGATAATAAAATACCGTCGCAAGCGAGTTCTTCTAATCTTAGTTTGTCATCAATGAAGATTTTTATTTTTGCCGTCTGTTTTGTTTCGCGTAGTAAGGATACTTCATTAAAGGCTAGGGCCTCTGTTTCTTTGCCATTGAGGCATGTGGCGTTCATTTTTAACGGGTACATGGAAAAAGGGATAGCATTTGAGATACGTTTGATTAAACCATCGGGCTGATATTGATTAAGCAGGAAACCAATTGTGCCTAAATTCATTCCAAATATAGGTTTGCTTATTTGTAAAGTTTCATGAATGAGATGTAACATAAAGCCATCGCCGCCAAGAACAACAATGGTATCCGCCTGATCTATAGGAACAAAATCATAAAGCTCTTTCAATTGCTGACCAGATTTAATTGCCTCTTCACTATCAGCAACTACCAATGCAAGTTTAATGTCATTTTTAGACATATTTGTGCCTATACCTTTAGCTCGAGTTTATATCGGTAAATTAGAATATAGGACTATGGGTGCTATCTTCAACCCATTTATGCAATATGCTTCTAGAGCGCTGTTTATCGGTATTGATAAATTGATTATAGGTATGTTCAATTTCCGATTCTGATAATTCAGTATCCATCATTTTTGCCTCTCGCGTTAGGCGGAACATGGTTAAAAACACAGATCTATCAATTTTTGCCGCACAACAGGCAATCGCGAGTGCAGAAGGCCCACGTTCATAAAGAATATTACACATGATTTCGTGGGGAATATTTACTATCTCCGCAAAGGCCAATTCAAATAATAGAGTATTTCCTTGGCGTAAGCTTTTCATTAAGAAAGAATTTTCCAATTTGTTGGCGGTTTTGAGCTTTTTTATAAGCGTTTTTTGAGCATTATAATCATTATCAAATGACGCATCTTCTGTTCTTAATTCATCAAGGCTTTCTGATATTATTTTTTCTAATTCATGGTGTGTGAATGAGTGAATTTCAAGAAGTTCACTTTTTAAAGACATAGAAATCCATGAATACATTCTTGCTGCTATATTACGTGGCAAATCATGACGATGAACTAGAGGTGATTGTAAAACTTCTCTGGTTTTTGATTTTTCTACTATTTTTTCAATAGTTTCATTATCAATTTTAGCTTCCACATTGGTAAGCATGGTAATGATTACACCATCATCATTGGTTTTAATTAATTCACGGCATACTTCTGATGAGAGACTGCTGCGGGCGGCAATACTTAGTTGATGTTGACGTGATTTCATCTGAATGATGCGGACAAGTTCTTTATCAGAAAGTAATGTGTTTTGGATCAGAATAGGATTGGCGACCTCAATTTCATCATTGGCAAGTAGAAGGATAAGCTCAACGGGAACGTCAACACTATCAGCGAGTTTAAAAGACAGTTTCTTTCTTAAAGTCACTTCGACTTCGGCAATCAGAGAGCCTAAAATATCCATCATCAAATCAATTTCTGATGTTGAAATTTGTTGATGACGTGATTCTATTAAACTGGTGATTTTATCAAACAGATCAGCTCGCCCGCTTTTACTATTGTTGTGGGCAAGTTTAATAAGGTCTTTAATTTCTTCCTCAGTATTATTTTTAGTATCACTCATATTTATTACCTAAACTATTAATTACATAAATTATTTAATTATATCTAATGCCGCATCAAAAGTTTCATTCAATGTTCTAATCACTGCCGCGTTTGCTTTATAAGCGTGAGTGGCACGAATTAATTCTGCATACTCAACCACGGGATCTACATTAGGAACGCTAACAAAGCCCTGTTGATTCGAAACAGGATTATCTGGGCTATAAACTTCATAAGATGATGGACTAATTGGCACTGTTGTTGCAATGACGCCGCCGTTTTTACCGGAAACATTTAATGTTCTTTGAGGGACGTAGGCACGCGCAGACCTTAAGGCCGCTGTAGAGTTATCCCCGCCGGCCGGTGTTGAGGTATTATAAGCATTAACAATGTTATTGGCCGCAGTGCTGGCCCTCGTGCTGGCTGCTAATAATCCTGATATACTTGTACTCATTGCATTTATCATGAGTTCATAATAGGTGTAAATTTCTAAATATCTCTTAACAGATATAAAAAATTTTAATTAATTAATTTATTTTTTTGCGGCAATTTTAGCCAATGTTTTTGACAAATTGAGCGAGCCGATAAGTCGGTTTTCAATTTTTGACCATTTACGAACATAAACCAATTTATGATCGGGTCTTATTTTAGCCACTGTCCCTTGGGAGGTCAGAAATTCAATAAGACCTGCGGGATTAGCAAATTTTGAATTTCTAAGAGAAACAATAGCCCCTTTAGGCCCCGTTTCAATTTTTTCAATACCCGCTTTTTTACAATACAGTTTAATTTCTATAATTTTAAGAAGATGTTCTACTTCTTCTGGAAGTTTTCCAAAGCGGTCAATCAGTTCTGCGCCAAAATCATCTATGGATTGTTTACTGTCTAATTCTGCTAGGCGTCGATAAAGGGACATTCTTAAATTAAGGTCTTTAACATATCTTTCGGGGATCATCACCGATGCTCCCACATTAATTTGCGGTGACCAACCTTGTTCTTGGTCTTCTTCAAATGATCCTGATTTGGCGCTGGCGACAGCCTCTTCAAGCATTTGTTGATAAAGTTCAATACCCACTTCTTTAATGTGGCCTGATTGTTCGTCACCGAGCAAGTTTCCTGCACCACGAATATCTAAATCATGACTGGCGAGACTAAAACCTGCGCCGAGAGTATCCAAGGTTTGCAATACATGAAGTCTTTTTTCCGCCTGTGGTGTGGGTATGCGACGCGGCGGCAAGGTTAAATAGGCATAAGCCCTCGTTTTTGAACGACCAACCCGGCCACGAAGTTGATAGAGCTGAGCAAGGCCATAATTATCGGCCCGATGAATAATCATGGTATTGGCCGTGGGGATATCAAGGCCGCTTTCAACAATAGTTGTACTAAGAAGCACATCATAAGCCCCATCATAAAAGGCGTTCATAACATCTTCGATTTGTCCGGGGGCCATCTTCCCGTGAGCGGTAATGACTTTAACCTCAGGGACCAGCTCTGTTAAAAGTTCAGAGATTTCTTTTAAATCAGAAATGCGCGGACAAACATAAAAACTTTGCCCACCGCGATAATGTTCGCGAAGCAAGGCTTCCCTGATCACCAAATCATCCATAGGCAGGACAAATGTTCTAATGGCGAGACGGTCTACGGGCGGAGTTGCGATTAAACTTAACCCCTGTATACCACTCATCGCCAGTTGCAAGGTCCTCGGTATTGGTGTTGCGGTTAGGGTTAGTACATGAACATTATTTTTTATCTTTTTAAGTTGTTCTTTATGGGCAACTCCAAAATGTTGTTCTTCATCAATGACCAGTAAGCCCAAATTATTAAAATGAACCAACTTGCCAAGAACCGCATGAGTTCCGATAACAATTTGACAATCACCAGTTGCTATTTCTTCGCGCGTTAATTTCTGATCCTTTTGCGTCACTAAGCGCGATAGATGGCCGACTTTAATGGCTAATCCTTTAAAACGCTCACTAAAGGTTTTATAATGTTGACGCGCCAATAGGGTTGTTGGGGCAACAATCGCCACTTGATATCCCTCCATGGCGGCAAGAAATGCAGAGCGTAGAGCAACTTCCGTTTTACCAAAACCAACATCACCACAAATTAATCTATCCATGGGACGCCCGCTTGAAAGGTCTGTGATTATATCGGCAATGGCCCTTAATTGATCATCGGTTTCTGTATAGGGGAAACGGGCGCAAAATTCGTTATATAGACCATCAGTAGGCCTGATGACTTCACCTTTACGTAAAGCACGTTCAGCAGCCACTTTTATTAATTCATCAGCCATTTCACGAATGCGGACTTTAAGTTTTGCTTTACGTCCTTGCCAAGCGACACTGCCCAATTTATCAAGTTTACCGTCGCTATCTTCACTGCCATAACGGCTTAATATTTCAATATTTTCAACGGGAACATAGAGTTTATCGCCGCCGTGATAGGTAAGAAAAACGCAGTCATGGGCCGCACCACTGACATCAATTGTCTTAAGGCCTATATATCTTCCGATGCCATGATCCATGTGAATGACCAAATCACCCGGGGTCAGGGCGGAGGCTTCTGAAATAAAGTTTTCCGCTTTTTTATTGCGGCGGACCTTTCGGATAAGCCGGTCCCCTAAAATGTCTTGTTCTGAGACTATGGCAAATTTTTTACTCTCAAAACCATGTTCTAAGGGTAATATGATCAAGCCAATGCTATCATTGGCTAAAGCATTTACATTTTTCCACTTATCAATCAGGTGATGACGCCCCATACCGTGATCGCTGAGTACAGAGCTTAATCGGTCGCGGGCGCCGATGCTATAACTGGCAATGTATGTTTTCTTGCCTGTTTTTTGAAGCTCAAGCAGATGTTTTCTTAAGGCATCATAAATATTGATATTTTTATCATTACGTTCAGGGGCAAAATTTCGCCCACTATGACCATCATAGGACCTCACATGGCGATTTGGCGGTGCAGCG
>CALDNY010000165.1 GCA_937914685.1 uncultured Kordiimonadaceae bacterium | reverse complement strand
TAAGAAATACGGTAAAGCTAAAGCGCGTAAGAGCTTCCAATTCTCTAAACGTTAAAATTACTTATTTTTTGATAAAAAAATTACAAGGCTCGCACTTTTTGTGCGGGCCTTATTTGTTTGATTTAATATATTTTTAACTAAGAAATTGCATACTCTGTTCTTTATAGGGGCTGAGGGGTTTTCTAATTTATGAATGTTCATAAATTTTATTATACACGACCTAATTTAGTACGCTATTTTATGATAAATTTGGCACTTATTATCTGTTTGGCGTTTGTTTGTCCCAGTGATGTTTTTTCCCAAGATTTAACGGCTAAAACAAATATTTCTAATGATATTTTAACGGCCGAAGAACGGGCTTGGATATCCGAACACCCCACCTTACGCGCAACCAATGAAATGGACTGGCCACCGCTTGATTTTTTTCGTGGTGGTGAGCCGGCAGGATTTTCTATTGATTATTTAAATTTAGTAGCCTCCAAAGTTGGCTTAAAAATCAACTATATCAATGGCTATAGTTGGGATCAGCTCTTAGAATTATTAAAGGGGCGAGAGATTGATATTGCTCAAAGTGTTGTAAAAGTTACTGATAGAGAGGCTTATCTTAATTTTTCTAAACCTTATTTGGAATTGACGACTGCTTATTTTGGCAAGGCGGGGTCTAAACCGATCAAGGAATATAAAGATTTATTAGGGAAGCGAATAGCCGTTATTTCAGGATGGTATAGCCAAAGCATCTATAAAAACACCTATCCTGAGTTAAATTATATTGAATATTCAACAATCAAAGAGGCTTTGATTGACCTGACTACTGGTAAAGTTGATCTTGTTTCTGATGCATTATCGACCACTAATTATATCATTGCCCAAAATTTCATTACTGGTCTGGAGATTTTAGGAGAAGAAATACTTCCAGAAATATCACAAACAGGTAGATTTCACCTTGCCGCTCGTAACGATTGGCCTTTGTTGATTTCTATATTGAATAAGGCAATGGATGCTGTTTCTGAAGAAGAATTTATGGCGATTTCAAAAAAATGGCTCAGCGATTATAAATTCAGCAATGAAATAGGGTTAACAGCGGACGAACGCCAATGGTTATCAGAAAATAAAGTCATAAAAGTAGGCGCCGATCCAACAGTAGCGCCCATTGAGTTTATAAATAATGAGGGTGAAATTGATGGCATCAGTGGCGATTTTTTAAAACTTATTGCAGCTAAGTTAAATATCAAATTTGAATGGGCACAAAATAAAACTTGGGATCAGGCGGTCGTCAAATTAAAAGCTGGGGAGGCCAGTATTTTATCGGGTGTATTTGCCACAGACGAGAAAGCCAAATATCTTGACTTTACGGAAAGTTATCTCAGTGTCTCAACGGTTATTTTTTCACGGGAAGGCGGCACTGTTTATGGTAATATGGCAGGACTTGCAGGCAGTCGCATTGCCCAAATTAAAAATACCGCAATCTTAGAATATATAAGACGTGATTATCCAAAAATCGAAATCATCGAAGTTGATACGCTTGTTGAATGCTTGCGCCTTGTGGCATCGGGCCAAGCCGATGCCTATGTGGGGGATATTCCCATCACAGCTCATAATATTGCCGCTGAAGGCCTTAACCAAATTATCGTCACAGGGGATACGCCCTATATTGGCGATTTTGCGATGGGTATTCGTTCTGATCTTCCTTTGCTTAGTAGCGCGATGAAAAAGGCGTTGCACTCTATTCCTACTGAGAAAAGGGCGGAGATTTCAAGAAAATGGATGGCCTTGAGAATTGAAAACAGGCCCGATTATACATTGGCCTGGCAAATGGCTTTTGGAGCTTCTTTTATTATTGGCGTCATTTTAATATGGGTATTTAGCCTTAAAAAAGAAGTGAAAAGGCGAGTGCTGTTGGAAAAAGAATTAGTAAGATCGCAAAAAGAGGCCGAAGAGGCCAATGCGGCAAAATCAAACTTCCTTGCCAATATGAGCCATGAAATCAGAACGCCTTTGAATGCGATTATCGGCTTTTCAGAAGTTATGTCTTCGGGCTTATTCGGTAAAATTAAACAAGCCAAATATATAGAATATCTTGATGATATTAAAGACAGCGGCGAACATTTAGCGACGGTGATTAATGATATTCTAGATTTATCAAAAATCGAAGCTGGAAAATGGCAATTGACTGAAAGTGAATTTAATTTAGACCAATGCATTGAAAATGCTTTCAAGATGATCATAAGGCAAGCCGAAGGCAAAAATATAAAGCTTATAAAGAATATCACCACCACGAAACAGGCAATAGAAATTATCGGTGATGTAACTGCTTATAAGCGAATTATCATTAATTTATTATCAAATTCCGTGAAATTCACCCAACAAGATGGAAAAATATCTTGTGAAGTATCAATCAACACTGATGGTTCTATTAAGTTAGAAATTATAGATAATGGCATTGGCATTCCTGCTGATGAAATAGAGCATGTTTTAAAACCATTTGCCCAAGCCCACGATTCAAGGAACATGAACGATATGGGAACCGGTTTAGGTTTGCCGATCGTAAATCAATTATGTGAATTACATGATGGCTCATTCTCATTACAAAGTGAAGTAAACGTGGGTACCATAGCAACGGTTTTAATTCCTAGTTTTCGTGTCAATGTAGATCAGGGAAGTATTTCTTAAAAAAGATATTGTACACAGATAGGATAACCAAGATTACCGTGATGATAGCTTGCGTGTAACACGGTACGGTTATCAAAAAAACAAATTTCCCCTGTACCAGTAGGGCCGTTCCATTTTTGCTCTACCACATAGTGGTCAATGGCGGCTTCGGGTGAAACTTCCCTAAAAAGTTTACAACTAATCGCCGCGCTTTCTGCCCAAATACCTTCTCTTGTGCCTTGTAATTCTGCAGCGGCATTTGGCATTATTAATGTGGTTGTCTGGCGAGGTTGTGCATGCTCTGGGTCGGCTGGATTACGGTAAAATAATGAATATTGATTGGAAAAATGAGACCCCCTATCAACATGGAACACTAAATCCGGGAAAATATTTTTTTGCATTTTTGCATCGGAATGATTAACCAATTTAATGTTTTTTATCATACAGACGCCAAATTTGATGAGGATGAATTTTAAATGCGCTGCTAGGATAAGATCCGCACTAAACACATCTAATTCCACCTGCTGGTCAAACTCTATCATTAAGCCAAAATGTTTAAAGGGCATTTGTGAGATCAGTGAATTTGTGGGGGGTATTTCTGAAAATT
>CALDNY010000164.1 GCA_937914685.1 uncultured Kordiimonadaceae bacterium | reverse complement strand
GCCAAACAGGGGTCATCATCTGGTCAAGGGCATTTTTGCTGATAATTTGTGCGTTGCCATTTTCTTTTGTGTCATTTTTTACGCCATTCAATAATTGCTGCATTATGATGGCCAAGTCTTTTGCGGAGGCACGAAGCCCGCCTTGCGGTGAAAATAGGGTAGGGTTTTTACCAATTTGATAAGATTTTAATATGGATAAATCAGGTTTCTCATCGCGGTGATAGCGCGCACTTCCATAATAACAACTAATGGGGTCGCCGTCGACTTGGACTTGCCATGGGCCTTGGGGCGTCCATGTGACGCCGCCGTCGCCGCGTCTATATAATGTGGCAAGGGTTGAGAAATTATCTTGGTATAGATCACAGGCATTGAAGCTTATGTTTAAATGTAGGGGGGAGGCAATTTTTTCTTTGACAAATAGGTCCATTCGTTTGTTTGTTACATTTTCGATAATGGCGGAAATAATACCAAAATTCAAATTAGAATAGGTAAAATAATCACCTGGACCTTGGTTTGTTGCGGTAGCGAAATGTTTTCCTTGTTCATAGTGATCCGCGCTAAATTCGGTGTCGCCTAGAATAAAAAAATCTTTAAAATCACTCTCTAATCCCATGAAATAAGAACTGGCGTCACGAATAGAAGATATATGGGCGAGTATCTGTCTGGCGGTAATTTTACGATCTGGAAAATTGGGATTTCTTAACTCAAAGCCCAGATAGTCTGAAACGTCGGCGTCTAAATCGACTTGTCCTTGATCGACAAGGGACATAAAACTAAGGGTCAGAATGAATTTGGAAATAGAGGCAATTCGCACTTTATGATCTATTGTTAATGCCATTTCATGGCCAGGCTCTCTTCTGGCCATACCGTCTGCATATTCAAAGGCTATTTCACCGTTTTTAATCAGCACCATTTGTAACCCTGAAATTTCGGTGGGGGCTTTATGGGGATCATTAACAAGACTATGGATTTCTTGTTTTAAATCAAAGGCGGTTTCACTGGTGCAAGCCGTTAGAAATAGAAGGCAGACAAGAGGGGGGAGAATTTTAAATATGTCCATGATTTTCATATCCTTTGATTTTTATAGAATATAATAGAACATCATTTTCAAAAAAAAGGGAAACTGTTTTTGCAGTTTCCCTTTAGTCTTTATTTTATAAGTCTTAGAAATTTCTTCGTGCGGACAGGCCAATAGTTCTTGGGCGAACCGTTATGCGTGCCAGCGGATCTTGTGATGATGAAATAGCATCAACTTGGGCCCGTGTATCAAACAGGTTGCGAATATAGACTTCCGCTGTCCAATCACCCATTTCTATACCGGCTCTGATATTGGCGATGGTGTAGGACGCTAAATCAACGGATGATGTATCGCGCGTGAAAGGCGCGATAGTTGTCCGCGAACTGCCGCGATAATTAAGATCAGCATGCATGATGAAATCCATATTACCGTCTATAGGATGGGATACATCAATGTTAATATTACCAATGAATTTTGGAACATTGGGAATAGGATCGCCCGATAAGCCAAAGTTAGGAGCTGCTTGATCTTCTGTGAGGCGCGCATTTTGATATGAAGCTCCAGCAGAGAGGGTAATGCTGTCATTTAGCAATGCCGAAACTGAGGCTTCAACACCTTCAACTTTTGCTTTACCAGCATTTGTTGTAAAGGGAAAAGCGCCTGTAGAATCAAGAGCTTGCACTTGAATATCTGACCAGTCAATTAAATAGGCGGATAGATCAATGCTTACCCTGTTTTCTGCCATTGAGAATTTTGTTCCCACTTCATAGTTCCATAAGGAATCAGAATTATATCCTTGGGGAATTCCAGAAGCGAAAGGCAGGTTTGCCTGATTTAGGCCACCAGTCCGAAAACCCTGTGCCGCATTGGCATATACAAGCATGTCATCATTAGGTTTCCAACTGACATTAAATTTAAAAGTGGTTTTCTTGTCGGTATCTTCATTGGTCAAAACACCTTCTGGGTTAGGGCCGAAACCGCCAAATGGATGGGTTGTTTCTTGGCTTGATTTAATGTTGGAATTAAAATGACGTACGCCAACGGTTGCGGTTAAATCTGAGTTAAGCTCGTAACTAGCTTCACCAAATATTGCATATTGACGTAAGCGGTTATTATCAAAACGGCCAAAGAATGTATTGCCGTCAGGGGTGCCAAGAGCATCATCAGAATTTAGGCGACTGAAGGGTCCATTTAGTTCACCAAAACCGTTTGAGCGAATAACCTGTACGTCAAAGTCTGAATCTTCTTTGGAATAAAATCCGCCGACGATAAAGTTAAATGGACCATCAAAATCAGAGCTGTATCTTAATTCATTTGACCATATTTTCCGACTTTGTGGCTCGTAAGTAACGCCGGCTATAGGCACGCCAAAGTAAAATAATATGGGCGAGCTATCAAAGGAGAAATCAATGTCGCGTTTGAATAAATTTGTTGTGGCGACAAGGTTGCCGTTACCAAGGTCATAGTCACCGGTAAGACTGTAGACTTGAAGTTCTTCGTCCCAAGGGCTGCGTGTTATATCCGTATTGATCAGATCACCACCCGCTATTGATGGAAATCCTGCACTGACATCACCAAACGACATTGTTCCTGCGGGGGTATAACGTGATGAGCCGTCTGAATGTGTTGTTTGATTGGTGGCGATCGCCGTTATGGTAAGGTTTTCATTTGGAATGAAGCGCATACTAAGGCGCGCGCCAGAGGTCTGATCATTGTTAATATTTTCTAGTGGGCCTGATGGAATGCGGGGGGCATCAATAAAACCGCTATTATCAATTTTCCAGCCAACAGCCCTCATTGCTAATTTATCTTCAACAATGGGCAGGTTTATGGCGCCATTAAAATTATAATTGGTACCGCCATTTGATGTGCTCGATAAATCAGCAGCCACATAACCAGTTATTTCTGACATATCTGGTTTTGCTGTAATGATCCGAATAGTACCGCTCATGGAACTGGCACCGTAAAGGGTACCCTGAGGGCCTTTCAATACTTCTATGCGTTCAAGATCAAAAAGTCTTATGTCAGCATTTCGTCCGCCGCCATCATTACGGTTGTCAGCACTAATGATTGATTCGTCATAATAAACACCAACCGTTGCCGCTCCCGTGGAATTGATCCCCCGAATAACATATTCTTTATCGCCCGGGCCTAAGTCTTGATAAGATAAGCTCGTGACCCGACCTGCGTAATCTGCAAATTCTACGATACCTGATTTTGCCATAGTTTCGCCAGATAAAGCCTGAATAGAGGTGGGGATGTCTCTTAATAATTGGGCCCCGCGTTTGCTGGCTGTGACCGTAATGGTGTCAACTTCTAAAGCGGAACTACCATCGGACGTATCTTGTTGCTGCGCCATAACGGACTGTGATGTTATTGTTGAGGCAACAACAATACTACTGGCGGCAATTAATAATTTGCGGCGTAGTTTATAATTTTTATTGGTTTGTATCATAACTTTATATCCCTGTGAAAAGTTTAAAATTCTAGGGGCTGACCCAGATAATGCACAATTTGTGTTATAGGGGTATGTATGAGAAAG
>CALDNY010000163.1 GCA_937914685.1 uncultured Kordiimonadaceae bacterium | reverse complement strand
CGTAGGAAAGCTGAGCCTGTTCATGGAGGCCTTCTAGATCATAAGCAAGACCGATACTGTTATATATTCTATAATTATCAGGTGATTTAACGGCCACTTGTTTCAAATACTTGATAGCTTCTAATGGATTGTTGCTCTTAACCATCATTTGACCGAGGCCAAGTTGGGCGTCAGTATTATCTGGTTCAAGGTCAAGAACCTCACGATAATAGGTCATGGCGCCGTCTGTAACCCCTAAGCGTTCATAAATTTGTCCCAGTGCTAACCGTGAGGGTGCGTGAGTAGGATTTTCGTTGGCGGCACGTTGATATAATCTTATGGCATTTGAATAATCACCCGCAATTCGAAAACTTTCGCCCATTTTCATTAATGATGGACTAGAGAAGGCTAGTTCACCATTAATGCGTTTTGGCGGTTGGTTTTCATCGTAATCTCGTGGTCCCGTATTGCCGCCCCCACAAGAGCTAAGAAATGATAAAGAAAGTAAAATTGCGATGTTCTTATAGGTGATATTATAAATATTCATGAGACTCCACTCTAATTTACGAAGCGATTAAGAGAGACATACTATAATCTCTATATGTAATTAGATAAACAATTATTCCATATTATCTATTGAAATACTAATGTGTAGCTCCATGTGAAAATAAGTCATTGATAAAACTGTATCAAATTATTAACATTTTATTAAAGTAGTCTTGCTAAATTATGGTCATAGTTAAATTAGTAAAGGAATGATTATGGTAGATATTGCAGCAGCAAGTAGTGCATCAGCGCAGATCCAAGTTGACGCAGGACGTAGGTCACAGGAAAATAGTTCTCTAGCGAAAGATGCGGAAAATGACAAAATTGAAGATTCTATCGATCAACGTAAAGCCGTAGAAGCTGATACAGGTCCGGATCTTGGCAATAGTGTTGACGTTCAAGCCTAAGACATATTCTATATTTTTAATAATTTATTTATAAAAAAAGCCATAATTGTAAAATTATGGCTTTTTTATTATCTATTGAAAGGGCTTTAATCCTTCTGTTCGGGGATCACAATGCGCAAATGCAGTTCACGAAGCTGTTTCATTTCAACTTCACTCGGCGCATTCATCATTAAATCTTCGGCTTTTTGGTTCATAGGGAAGATGATAACTTCTCTGATATTAGGCTCATCAGCCAACAACATAACAATACGGTCAATCCCCGGTGCAATACCACCATGAGGCGGTGCGCCAAATTTCAACGCATTTAGCATGCCAGAGAAACGCTCTTCGACCACTTCTGGTCCGTGACCGGCTATTTCAAAGGCCTTATACATTATTTCAGGTACATGATTACGAATAGCACCAGAGGAAAGCTCAATGCCGTTGCAAACAATATCATATTGATAGCCAAGAATATCTTCAGCCGCCATTGTATTTAAAGCGTCCATTCCCCCCTGAGGCATGGAAAACGGGTTATGGCTAAAATCGATTTTCTTTTCAACTTCATCATATTCATACATTGGAAAATCAACAATCCAGCAAAATTTAAACTGATCATCTTTGATAAGCTCTAAATCTTCACCGACTTTAGTACGCGCTGCACCGGCTAGTTTTGCGGCGTCATTTTCTTTACCGCAGGCAAAAAACACCCCGTCATCGCCGTTAAGTCCGACCAATTCTATTAGTTTAGCTATGCGTGCATCGTCAAGGTTTTTAGCGATCGGCCCCAATGCTTCGCCTTCTTTAAAGCGAACATATCCTAATCCTGCATATCCTTCACTACGGGCCCAGTCATTCATTTTATCAAAGAAACTACGCGCCATTTTTCCGCCTGCTTCGGGAGCAGCGATCGCGCGAACAACAGCACCATTTTTAATAGCGCCTGCAAAAATACCAAAACCAGATCCATCAAATACTTCTGTGACGTCGCAAATTTCGATAGGATTTCTAAGGTCTGGCTTATCATTACCGTATTTGAGCATAGACTCTTTAAACGTAATGCGCGGAAATGGGGCTTGGGTAACTTTTTTATCTGAAAATTCTTCGAATATGCCTTGCATAACTGGCTCAATGGCGGCAAAGACGTCTTCTTGGGTGACAAAGGACATTTCCATATCAAGCTGGTAAAATTCGCCAGGCGAGCGGTCAGCACGGGCATCTTCATCGCGAAAACAAGGA
This sequence comes from uncultured Kordiimonadaceae bacterium, assembly GCA_937914685.1. Taxonomy (GTDB): domain Bacteria; phylum Pseudomonadota; class Alphaproteobacteria; order Sphingomonadales; family Emcibacteraceae; genus Pseudemcibacter. The sequence continues at coordinate 17 of CALDNY010000163.1, read as the reverse complement.
GCAATTTGAAAATAACG
>CALDNY010000162.1 GCA_937914685.1 uncultured Kordiimonadaceae bacterium | reverse complement strand
AGCTTAACCCGTGCAGGTTGACCCGGGCGCAGAAAGGCAATATCAGACGGCAATACTTCGGCTTCGACAAGAAGCGTATCATCAAGTGGGACCAATTCGACAATCGGCATACCACTATCAACGATACCACCGATGGTGGTCACCAGCACTTGATTAATCACCCCGTCAGTTGGCGCTAGCACATCGGTTCGCTTCACCCGATCAGATAGAGCTGGAAGACTGTCCACCATTTGATTACGACTGGTTTCTGCTTTGTTAAGTTCGGTTAACACACCAGCTCTGAACCTCTGCTTTTCCGCTTCGATTTGAAGATAGGTTTCTTCAACGGCTTTCTTTGCCTTTTCAATACCGAGCTCGGCAATACGATGTTTTCCTGCGGATTCTATTTTGCGTTGTTCTGCACGGATCAACTCCAACTGAGGCTCAATACCACGTTCCACCAGCGGCCTTAATATTTCGACTTCTTTATCTGCAAGCTCACTAGAGGATTTAGCGCTGATAAGGCTCACTTCCGCTTCAATTTGATCTTGTTCTATTTGTTTTAACCGCGCTTCAAGACTATTGATGGACGCATTAAATTCTGCTTTGCGTGCATTGAACAAATTCAGCTCACGATTGATTAGATTTTCATGGCCCGTGTTAATAATGTCTTCAAAAACTGGCTCAACAAAATTACTTTCCGCTTTAAGGCGCGCAATTGTTGCTTCAAGTGAGAAGAACTCTTCTTCGTTGCGGTTAAATTCCGCGTCAAATTGGGTGCGGTCAAGTCGAACAAGTACATCGCCTGCTTTCACTGTATCGCCTTGACGGACAAGGATTTCTTTAACAATCCCACCTTCAAGGTTTTGGATTATCTGTATTTGCTTGCTCGGCACAATGCGACCGGACGCACGGGTTACTTCGTCGAGTTCAGATAGCGATGCCCAAAGAATGAAGAACACAAAAAATCCTAATATGCTTAAGAGTAGTGCATTGGCCGCGAGTTTCGGATTAAGCATCTTTTTTCCCTTTATTCATAAGATCAGGGGCGGTATTGGCGCCCTTAGGGATTAGCATTTTAATCACATCATCCTTTGGGCCGTTAGCAACGATTTTTCCTTGCTCCACAACAATGATGCGGTCAACCAGCTCAAGCAATGAAGGTCGGTGAGTAACAATTAGAAGCGTACTATCTTTGAGTTCTTCTTTTAGGCGGCAAATAAGCTTATGTTCCGACGTTGTGTCCATGGCGCTTGTCGGCTCATCCATCATGACCATTGGGGCTTTGCGGACCAACGCGCGGCAAATGGCAATGGCTTGCTTTTGCCCGCCCGATAATCCCTCACCGCGGTCACGCAAATGAAGGTCATAGCCGTTTGGAATGGTGCCAATAAATTCTTGTACGCCGCTCAGTTCTGCTGCACGCAATATATCTTCGTCGGTGACATCAGGGTGCCCCATGGTGATATTTTCTTTTACCGTACCGGAGAAAAGAAAAACATCTTGAAGCACCATTGCCATGTTATTGCGTACGTCTTGCGGGACGATTTGCCGAATATCCGTATCATCAATCATTATGGTCCCTTCATCGGGTTCATAAAGGCCCGCAGCAAGCCTTAAGACTGTGCTTTTTCCTGAGCCGATTTTGCCAAGAATGCCAACCTTCTCACCTGGTTCCACTTTAAAAGAAACATTATCAAGAACGCGGCTCGTTTGATCCGGATATTTAAAGGTGACATTTTTAAATTCAATTTTGCCCTTTATATTTCCCCGCCTGATAAAATCTCGTCCTGATACATCTTCGGAAGGCTGAGCCATTAATTTATCAAGCGCAGCATAAGCGGTTTTTGCATGATTATAGCGGGTCAAAAGATTTGCGAGTTGACCAAGCGGCGCGAGACAGCGTCCGGAAATAATTACACAAGCGATGAGTGCCCCCATGGAAAGCTCCCCGTCCATAATCAACACAAAGCCAACCACAACAATGCCGATTTGTGAAAATTGTTGCGCGGACGCCGCACTATTAATGGCCACTTGACTAAACATACGCGATTTAAGACTTACATTTGAATGCTGATCCACCGCTTTTTCCCAGCGGTCATGGAACAGTTTATCAGACCCAAGGCTTTTTAACGTCTCTAACCCCGATACCATTTCAACAAGCGTGCCTTGTTTGCTGTGGCCTTGCTGCATTCCTTCTTTTGAAAAGCGTGATAAGAACGGTTGAATGAAAACACCAACAAATAAAACAAACGGCACCATAATCGCGGGCACCCAAGCAACCGGGCCACCGATAAAAGCAATGACAACAAGGAATAATAGGATAAAAGGAAAATCGACCACAGCCGCGAGTGACGCCGAGGCACAAAAATCACGCAAGCTTTCAAATTCACGAACCGTATTAACGATCCCCCCCGTTGATCCCTTTTGAGAGGCTAATTTAAGCTTCATTATCCGGTCAAAGATACCTTTGGCGACTTGAATATCAACTTTTTGCCCTGCGCTATCGATAAAATAAGCGCGCAAGAATTTTAACAGAAAGTCAAAACCGATAAGGATCAACATACCAATACAAAGCGCAACAAGACTTTCAACCGCATTATTGGGGATCACCCGGTCATAAACCGTCATAATAAAGATGGAACTACCAAGCGAAAAGAAATTTATCATGATCGCGGCAATGACGATCTGACCATAAGTCCACCAATTTTGATGGAACGCTCCCCAGAACCAATGGCCTTTATCAAGGAAAGCCGCCTGTTTATTCATTTCGTCGCTCATTATTTACCCAGCTCCAATATTATATTAAGAGTAGGCAGTAATGTCCCCATGCTATCAAGTAAGCGATATTTTGAAAGGTCGGCTTCGATCAAGCCGCCAATATGTTGCTCGCGCGCACTATGATGCTCTTTTTCTGCTTCTAGCAATGAAAAGAGACTTCCTCCAGTCATTTTAAATTGTTCACGAGCTTGGTCACGGTTAATTCGGCTTGCGTTCA
>CALDNY010000161.1 GCA_937914685.1 uncultured Kordiimonadaceae bacterium | reverse complement strand
TACTGAAGATGAAGAAGTAGAAGAAGTAGAAGAAAATGATGAAAATGGTTTTTCTGATGAAGAAGATGAAGAAGAAAAATTACGTATCAAAATGGCCAAAAGGCTTCGTTACAAATATAAAATACAAGAAGTGATCAAGAAAAATCAAATTATCTTGATCCAAGTGGTAAAAGAGGAACGCGGCAATAAAGGCGCGGCCTTGACCACTTATCTATCCCTGCCTGGTCGTTATTGTGTGTTAATGCCAAATACATTGCACGGCGGTGGCGTCAGCCGTAAAATTGCTAATGTAAAAGACCGTAAAAAATTAAAAAATATTCTCAGCAGCCTTAATATGCCAAAAGGCCACGCCTGTATTATTCGTACCGCAGGCAGTGACCGAACAACGCCTGAAATTAATCGCGATTATGATTATTTAAAACGCATGTGGGAAGCTATTCGCGAACTTACATTAAAATCTATTGCCCCTTCATTGGTATATGAAGAAGGTAATTTGATTAAACGTAGCATTCGTGACCTTTATACTCGCGATATTACTGAAATTCTGGTTGAAGGTTTACGCGGCTATAATACAGCCAAAAACTTCATGCAATTGCTGATGCCAACCCACGCCAGTAAAATTGTAGAATATAAAGATCCAATACCGCTGTTTCAGCACTATCAAGTGGAATCTCATCTCGATTCTATGTATTCGCCTAACGTACAATTAAAATCTGGTGGTTATATCGTCATTAACCCAACGGAAGCTCTTGTTTCTATTGATGTCAACTCAGGTCGGGCCACTAAAGAACATAATATCGAAGAAACCGCTATTAAAACCAACCTTGAAGCCGCAGAGGAAGTTGCACGTCAATTAAAACTACGTGATATGGCAGGTCTTATTGTTATTGATTTCATTGATATGGAAGATCAGCGCAATAACCGCTCCGTCGAACGCAAAATGAAACTATTCCTAAAAGGTGACCGTGCCCGCATCCAAGTCGGCCGGATTAGCTCATTTGGATTGATGGAAATGTCACGACAACGCCTTAGGGTCGGTGTCCTTGAATCCAGCACCACAGCGTGCCCTCACTGCGAAGGAAGCGGATTATTACGGTCAGTTGAATCGCAAAGTTTACATATTTTACGGGTTATTGAAGAAGAAGCCACTAGTGCTACAAATTCACAAGTCACCGTATATTTGCCATCGACTGTCGCTATTTATATTTTAAACAACAAAAGAAATAATCTTGTTGATTTGGAAAAAAGATATGATTTTAGTGTTAGCATAGCCATTGATAATGACCTTACCGCCTCTGCTCATAAGATGGAAAAATCAGGTAGCCCTTCTAAAGCCTCATTAGAGAGAAAAGATGCGTTAAAACTTGGCAATACGCTTATTGATGTTAGCGAAGAAGACGTATCACCAGAGCCAGTTAATAATAATGCTAGTGAAAATCAAGATCGGCCAAAACGTCGTCGTCGTAGAAGAAGAAATCAATATAATAAAAATTCTGAAGAAAATACACAGCAAAGAGATGCGACAGATCAACCTAGCACTGATCAGCCTGAGAAAAGTGACAATGATAATGACAAGGATAAAGATCAGAAAAGCCAAAATGATCTGGAAAATAAAGAACGTCCTCGCCGCTCTCGACCACGTCGTAACAGAAATAGAATTCAGGACAATGATCACTCTAAGGCTGAAAGTACAGAAGTCGCCAATGACGTTCAAATTGATGATAAACAAAGCGAAATAGCCCCAACAGAGGAAAAACCAAAAAGAGCTCCGCGCAAACCACGGGTAAAAGCATCTGATAAAATCGCTGAAATTAAAACAACCGATGATGTCCAAGATGCGGCACCACAAAAAGAAGATAAACCAAAGCCTGTCCGAAAACGTAAATCAGTAAAAAAAGATGACGTTAAAAAAGATAGTGCTGAAAAAGAAGCTGTTGTTGACATAAAACCCGCTGCTGAATTAGAAAAAAAGCCAAGAAAAAAAGCAGTGAAAAAACCAGCTCCTGAAAAGGATATTCCTCTTAAAACAGAAGAAAAACCTAAAGCAGACGCGCCCAAGAAAAAAGGCTGGTGGTCACGAGCGACTAGTTAATTTTGAGGACACTTAAAGAGCAATTATAATTTAAAGCCCGAATCGATTTTCATTCGGGCTTTTTATTGTCATAATTAGCTGTTAAAGTCTCATTCATTGGTCATTAAGGAGAAATGTTCTTTATTATCAAAGCATGCTATAGTGCCCTAATAATACTTAATGAAAAGGTGATTTATCATCAAGATAGTCTCTAAAATTTTCAGTTTAACGCTCATATATTCCTTAGTTTTTACCAATATAGCAACTGCGGCGAAAAACCGCGGCTTTTCCATATTGCGTGATGCTGAAATTGAACAAATCATCAGAGATATAACAGAACCCCTTTTCACAGCCGCTGAACTCGATAAGGACGCCGTAGCCACATATCTTTTGAATGACAACACCATAAATGCCTTTGTCATGGGCGGGCAAAATATATTCATTCATTCAGGATTATTATTGGCAGCGACTAATGTCAATCAAGTATCAGGTGTCATTGCCCATGAAACAGGTCATATTACCGGCGGGCATCTCTCTCGTTTCCAAGAAGGCATGTCAGAAATGGCAAATTACAGCCTGCTCGGAGCCCTGCTTGGCATCGTCGCTATTGCCGCGGGCTCTGCGGATGCGGGCTTAGCCCTTATGATGGGTGGTCAACAAATTGGTTACCGTTCTCTACTGCGTTTCAGCCGTACACAAGAATCAGCGGCTGATCAGGCGGCTGCTGGTTTACTTGACAAAACAGAACAGTCGGGCAAAGGTTTGATCGAATTTTTTGAAATTCTTGGCGATCAGGAACTGGTTCCTAGAAAATTTCAGGACCCCTATGCAAGCACCCATCCCATGAGTTCTGACAGAATTAGACAATTGGAGGAGCGTGTAGAACAATCAAAATTTTATCAAAAACCAATAGATCCCATATTAGAAGAAAAATTCTTACGCTTGCAAGCTAAACTATACGGATATTTAAAACCTTTCCATGCGACCATGGTCAAATACCCCCTTAAAGATAAAAGCATCAATGCAAGATATGCCAGAACTTTTGCCTATCAAAAGAAAAAAAGAATAAAAGAAGCACTGGTAGAAATTAATCAATTGATTGAAATTGA
>CALDNY010000160.1 GCA_937914685.1 uncultured Kordiimonadaceae bacterium | reverse complement strand
AACTTGCCGTTAAAATCGCCGCCGATAATATGGATAAGGCCTTGATGCTGATGATCGCACTATTACTAACCTTTTTCGCCCCGTGGATCGGCCTAAGCATTGGTCTTATCACTACATTAATTATGGAAAAATTACCCTCCGCCAAAAAGTAAAGGATTAAGGGCGCTCATCTGTCCATCAATAATGGTTAAACCATGTGCGCGGTCGGATTTAAGCATAGTAGGAGCATCAAGATCAACATAAGATGCCTCTGTTGCAATAAACATACCTGCTGCCATGGATAAAGACGTGCCGACCATACAACCGACCATAATATCAAATCCCATTTCCTTTGCTTGCTCAAGGAGTTTATGTGCCTCTGTCAATCCGCCAGTTTTATCGAGCTTAATATTCACCACATCATATAACCCTTTAAGGCGCGGTAAATCCGCCGCCGTATGGCAACTTTCATCACCACCAAGGGGAAGTGGGGCCTGATAATCACGCAAAACTTCATCTTCGCCTGCGGGCAACGGTTGTTCTAACATGACGACGCCGTTGTTTTTTAAATCCTCAGCGACCTCCTTTATAATATCAAGTGTCCAGCTTTCGTTGGCATCAACAATGATTTGCGCCTTGGGGGCATTTTGATGAATGGTTTTAATATTCTCGATAATATTCTCGGCATTTAACTTGACTTTAATCGTTGGAAAATTGGCAAGTTTAGCGGCATCTTTCGCTATTTTTTCAAAAGAGCCTATACTAATGGTTTGTACAGACTTTACATGATCTGGCCAACTGTGGCCCATAAGCTCTGCTATGGTTTTACCTTTTTGTTTAGCTTCAAGGTCCCACATAGCGCAATCAATAGCATTTCGCGCCGCCCCTGCGGCCAGTGTGGTTTGCAGTTCTTGGCGCGACAAGCCTTGTTCAATTTTCGGCGTTATGTCTGCTAATTGTGCCATGACACTTTCAACGCTTTCGCCGTAATGGGGGGTCGGGCAGCATTCGCCCCAGCCTTTTTTATTGCCGTCTGTAATTTCAACAACAACAACATTGGCTTCACTTCGGCTACCACGAGAAATGACAAAAGGTTCGTTTAAGGGGAATTTTTCAGTTTTATAAGTAAATTTTATCATGCTAATGTATCCACAAATGATTGTACGCCCGTGACCATAGGGTCAAAACATGGCACTCCAAATTTTTCAGCAAGCTCGGCTCGTTTCTTTTCACCTTCTTGTGGTGAAATAATCCGGCAATTTAACGAAATGCCGCCCAGTTTTACCTGTGGATTAGTCAGGCTAGCACATTTAAGGTTTAAATTAATACAGTCTTCTAAATCCGGTGCGGGGATATGTGGCAAGCCTTTAATATGGTCATGACCCGCTTCGAGGCACATAATAATTATATCGGGCTGAGAGCCGTGCATTAGGCCGAGGCTAACGCCGGCGAATGCCGGATTAAAAAGCGAGCCTTGTCCTTCAATCACGTCCCAATGGTCGGGATCATTATCAGGACATAATTCTTCGATGCCGCCAGAAATAAAATCAGCAACAACCGCATCAATACAAATACCAGAACCCGCAATCATCACCCCCGTTTGGCCGGTGGCGCGAAAATCAGCGTTAAAGCCCTGCGCTTGCATTTCGCGGGCAATAGCAAGCGTTGTGTACATTTTACCAACCGAACAATCGGTGCCAACCGCAAGAATACGTTTGCCAGAGCGTTTCTTACCCGTCCCCGTTTTAAGATCAGTATAACCATGGCGAACATCATGGAGGGTGACGCCGTGCTTTTGGGCCGCATTTTTAATCTCTGGAATTTCATCAAGCCGACGATGAAGACCGCTAGCGATATCCATTCCGCATTCTATCGCTTCAATAATATAAGGAACCCATTCAGGATCAACATAACCCCCTGCATTAGCAAGCCCCAAAATAAATGTCTTAGCCCCTTTTTCGGATGCTTGTTTTGCTGATAATTTAGGTAGACCAATGGATATGGGATTAGGACCACCAGAGATTTCACCAAGACATACGTCAGGGTTCCATTGGTAAATGCCGCGCGATGTTTTAACGGCACGCACATCTTGCCCACATCCTAAAAACAAAAGATAAGGGGTTTTGAGTTGATGTTGTGTTGTTGCGGTTTTAGCGTTCATTTTATTCTCCATTATTTATAGCTTTATCTATAAAGGATATTTTTTAAAAATGCTTATGAAAATTTTACCATTAATTATAGCTTAAGGCTATGGACTATGATATATAATGGCTATATGAAACTTAGACAGATTGAAATCTTTAACGCGGTTTATAGTTGTGGCTCTATCAGTGGTGCGGCAAGGACGCTTAATGTGGCCCAACCAACGGTCAGTAAAATATTAATGCACGCCGAGGATCAGTTGGGATTTTTACTTTTTCGCCGCGTTAAAGGGCGACTTGTGGCAACGAGCGAAGCCAATATTCTTTATAAAGAAACCGAAGCCATTTATAAGCAAGTTAGAAAACTTAAAAGCACGGCGGAAAACTTAAAAAACCCCAAAGAAGGTAAAATACGTCTGGTCTCTGTTGCCGCATTAAGTATTGAAATATTGCCGCGCGCCATTCAACAATACCGTCATCATAAACCCTCTGCCCAATTTATCTATCAAACGGAACATTTCGCCAATATGATGACAACGTTACGTGAATATGACAAAGATATCGGCTTTGCCTTAAACCCACCACCAAGCGAAGGCATTACCGAATTAAACCTAGGGGAGGGTGAGCTTGTATGCATTTATAGTAACGGCGAATTTGATGATCACCCTCAACGCCTTTGCTTAAAAGACCTTGTCGGGTATGATTATGTCAGCATCGAAGACAGCGGCCCGTTAAGTGAATTGCTTGATGCGCGCCTAGATCAAGAACAGATAGTCTATAGCTCAAAAATCATCGCTCAAACTTACTTTGTCGCCAGAAATATGGTGGGCTTGGGCAGCGGTGTTGCCATCGTTGATCAGTGTACTGCTTTATCCAATAAACCTGATAATATCAGCGTAAAAGCCTTTAACCCACCGATAAAATTTACCGTCAAAGCTCTACATTTAACCGATCAACCCCTATCAAAAACCAGCGCAGATTTTCTAAAATTTGTCAGGCAGAATATCAAACTTTAAAGGATTTAATCATGACATCAATTTTATTTTCTGCAGGATTTAGAGTATTTTTTCCGCTTGGGGCTATTGGTGCCGTTTTGCTTTTGCCTTATTGGGTGATGGTCATTAGCGGGTATTCCGATTATTTACCGAGCTATTTCGCCCCTGTGGCGTGGCATCAACATGAAATGATATTCGGTGTTTTTGTGCCTATCATTATTGGATTTTTATTCACGGCCGTCCCCAATTGGACTGGTAAACCTTCCCCAAAAGGACTGCCCTTAGCTTTATTAGGTTTATTATGGATTTTGGGACGTCTTTGTGTTTTTTACGGTGCACAATTACCGGAATATATAGTGGTGATCATTGATGTATCATTGCTTCCTCTCGCTATAATGGGGATCGGGCCGTCGATTTTTAAAGCGGGCAATAAACGAAATTATTTTCTGCCAGTTTTGTTGATAATTTTGGCGGGATTTAATCTCTTTAGTCATCTATCGGCCCTCGGCTTGATTGGTCTGGACGAAAATAATTTCTTAATCGCCTCCTTATTATTCGTGGTGATGCTGATCAATGTAATCGGTGGTCGGGTCGCGCCGTCATTTCTTAAAAACAAATACCCAACCGTTGAGCAAAAATCATTTAAAGCGGTTTTACCGATCAGCATGATTTCAATCTTCTCTTTAATGATCTGCATTATCTGGCAAGCGCCTGGCTACATCACGGGCATGTTTGCAGTTATCGGCGCCATAAGTTTGCTCGTTCGTTTATGGGGTTGGAAAGGCTGGATAGCTTATAAAGATCCGCTTCAATTAATATTACATATTGGCATATTGTGGATCGCTATTGGTTTTTTGCTGATGGCTTATGCGTCATTGGTTGATGATCGTTATATTATTTTATCTTATCACGCCCTTAGCGTCGGCGCGGCAGGTTCAATGACATTGGGCGTTATGTCGCGGGCGATAATCGGCCATTCTGGTCGGCCCATCAATAATGAGTTTATCTTAACGACGATCTTTATCCTGATAAGCCTATCGGCTATCTCTCGGATTATCGCGCCCATATTATTTGTTGATTTTTATATGGAATTTTTGTTTGCCTCAGCCGTTTGTTGGGTCTTGGCTTATCTTTTATTTCTGATCCGCTTTATTCCAGTGGTGTTAAAACCAAAGGCAATTTTTTAAAACCGGTTAAGCTTTCGCCAATTTTATAAATAGATCACCGCGCTCTTCAAAATTTTTAAAAACATCATAGCTAGGCGCGGCAGGGGACAGCAAAATATATCCGTCTTCTGGGGTAATATTTTGAGCAATGCTCATCGCCTCTGCAAGGGATGCTGCCTTTTGCTTATGGGCGGATTGAAGTTGATCCAACAACCTAGACCCTGTTTGATAGATACAAATCACCGAAATATTATCGTGACCCTCAATAAACTTACATAATTCTGAATAATCCTGCTCACGGTCCTGTCCACCCGCTATTAACGTGATATTTTTGTCTTTAAGGGCTTTTAGACCAGCAATTGTCGCTTCGGGGTCTGTGGAAATGCTATCATTGACATAATGAAATTTGCCAAACTTACCAACCATCTGCAAGCGGTGGGCAAGGCCAGGATAATTGAAGGATGCTTTTAAGCATTCTGCTAAATTTAAGTCTAATATTTTACAGACACTCAAGGCGGCACAAATGTTTTCTAAATTATGATCACCCAATAGCGGATGTCCCACTGTTGATCCAATAACATCATTACCATCAAGTATTGTTTCATTGCCGTAATGAATAGCTTTGACATCATTAAAGAAAATACTATTGGCGGCAATCTCT
>CALDNY010000159.1 GCA_937914685.1 uncultured Kordiimonadaceae bacterium | reverse complement strand
AGATGATTGACAAGGAATAATCATTTCCAATAATTTTATATTTTTAAATGGTAAAATGTATCGACAAACTAAAGTGTAAATATGAAAATCATTACAATATCTGGAGCGAGCGGATCAGGAAAATCAACATTGGCAGAACTGATCTATGGGTCTCTACCAAATAGCCTACTCCTCAGCTTAGATCGCTATTATCTTAGTAAAGAAGAACAAATTAATAAAAATGGTTATTGTAATTTTGATTATCCAGAGGCCATTGACGGTGAACTTCTAAAACAAGATCTGATCTCTTTAAAGTCAAAAAAACCAACCCGCGTACCCCGCTATGATTTCACAATCAGTCAACGAAGCGGTTATGAAGAGGTTTCGGCTAGTGATTGCATCATCATAGAAGGACTATTCGCGGGGTCGCTTATAAAAGATATGAGCGATTTAGATATTTTTATTGAAGTCGATCTCGACCTAGCACTATTGCGACGCATTCAAAGAGATATCAATCAACGCGGTAGGTCACTTGCCAGTGTAACTGAGCAGTATTTGAGGGACGTACGTCCCGCTTATTTTAAGCATGTAGAAAGCATAAAACTAAATTCTGATATGATTTTAGAAAATAATGGTTCAGAGGATCACTTAATCAAAGCAACTCAAAAAATCATAAAAAAACTTAAATTAAATCAATAAGAAATTTAATCATTCCTTAAATCGATACCTTAAATTTATCCATAAGATATGCCCCTGCCGACACCGGTGCATAGTGCGCGGTTCTGTCTTTTTCAACACAGGTTTCTATCGCCTTAATTTTTGCATCATAATTGGGGTTTAAAAAATAAGCGATCGATTGGCGGCTTGGTGGTGCTTTTAGTTCAGCATTCTCAGGATCAACAACACGGTGCAATGTGGATACCCAACGATCATTAGTCCAACGGGCTAAAAGATCGCCAATATTAACGATAAAGGCATCTTTTACTTTTGGTGGCGTTATCCAATTCCCTGACGGCGACTTTACTTCTAGTCCCCCTACTATTGGATCAGGATTAAGAATAGTAACACTGCCATAATCAGAATGCGCCCCCGCACGAAGTTGCCCTGCTAATTTTTCATTAATTGACGACGGATAATGTTGCGCCCGAAGCGCGCTTATATGGTGACTATGGTACGGGACAAAATAATCATCCTTAAGTTTTAAAGCGACCGCCAATAATTGCATTATTTGCGCTCCTAACTGTTCCATCGCCCTATAGTATGCTGTCCAGCTTGCACGAAATTCTTTCGGCCTATTAGGCCAGATATTTGAGCCGTAAAAGAAATCAAAATCATCTTTATTTTCGTGTCCTATAGGGCTTATCAATGGCCCAATACTGAAAGTTTCCTTTCGGTCTGGTGGTGCCGCCTCTCGTCCACGAGTTTTTGCCAATGCTTCGCCTTCAACAGGAAAATAACCCCGCGGACATGACAAATTTTCGGATCTTGCCTTTAATTTATCATCTTCTGATTGTTTGAAAAACAACTCAGCACTGGCCCATACCGCGTGGCAAATAGATTTTTCAACGCCGTGATTTTTGATCATTAAAAACCCGATTGATCGACAAATTTCATCGACCTGATCCGCTATTTTTTGACGTTCTTCTGCGCTTCCTTGAAGAAAGGCTCCAAGATCGACACTGGCAAGGCTTTCTTTATCATAAGGTTTCATTTGCCTCCCTTCCCAATATTAAGAAGGCGACTATATTCAACGGCAATCTGGGAAGCGAGTTTGGCATTATTCAGCACCAGTTTAATATTAGTCTCCAAACTTTCACCGTGCGTTTGTTCGGCAATTCGTGCCAGTAAAAAAGGTGTGGTTTCTTTGCCCACTATGCCTTGTTTATTCATTTCTATAATAGCCTGTTCAATAGTTGCTTCTATTTCTTTTGGATCAAGGGCGTAGGGCTCTGGCACAGGATTAGTAATCAAAATAGCCCCGTCAATACCAAGGTCATATTTGGATAAAATCGCTGTGGCCACTTCTACTGGTGTATCCGCTCTATAATCTACTGAAAATCCACTACTACGCGCATAGAAAGCGGGTACCGTATCCGTGGTGTAACCGACCACAGGAACGCCCGCGGTTTCCAAATATTCGAGGGTACGACCGATATCCAAAATAGATTTAATCCCCGCGCAAACCACCGCCACATTTGTCCGCCCTAATTCATCAAGGTCAGCGGAAATATCCATAGTCAGCTCGCCGCCGCGATGTACCCCCCCGATACCGCCTGTTGCAAATAATCTAATCCCTGCCATTGCCGCAATAATCATTGTCGCAGCGACCGTTGTCGCGCCGTCTTTTTCTTGAGCAACAATAAACGGGATATCACGACGGCTTACTTTGGCAATTTTCTGACCCGTGCGGCCAAAATATTCAAGTTCATCCTGGCTGAGCCCCACCTTCAATCGTCCTTTGATAATGGCAATGGTCGCGGGTATGGCGCCATTTTCTCTGACTGTCGCTTCGACTTGTTTTGCCGTTTGCACATTCTTTGGATAAGGCATGCCGTGTGAAATGATCGTCGATTCTAACGCGACAACGGGATGTCCGAGTTCTAAGGCTTGCTTAATTTCTGGTAAAATGTCGAGATATTGATTAGTTAACATAGTCAGTTTCCAGTGTTTTATTAACGGTTTTTAGCGACATTTCAGGATTGATGGTTGCAATGTGAGCCAGTGTAACATGAGCCGCCGACATGGCAAATTTCGTTGATTTAATCAGCCCCCAGTTTTGTAGCCAAGCATAAGTAATGCCCGCCATAAACGCATCACCTGCGCCATTAGCATTAAGGATCGCATTGGCTTGCTTAGGCACTGTCAGTGTGCCGTTTTCATTCTCATCACTATAAAAAACACCTTCTGGTCCCAGTGTAATAAAAACACGTTTAACGCCCTGTTGATGAAACCATTTAGCCATTTCAGTTAATGAGATATTGATGCCACATAATGCCTGTGCTTCCATTCGGTTGGCTTTGAGGGTATGAACTGAGCTAAGATACGGTTTTATGCGAACAGCTTTAGTGGCAGAGACAGTATCAACCATTATTGGTTGGTCGGCGTATCTATCAGCCAGATAGGCGAAAATTTCTTCACTGATATTGGTATCGACGATAATGACGCTGGCCTCTATTAAAATTTGATGATGTTTCTTTATATGCTCGCAGGTTAATTGATCCGCAATCGTCATATCATTGATCGCCACCAACAAATCACCCCCATCATCAAGAACGCTTAAATAGGATGATGTCTGCTGGTCTTCTAGCTCTATTATATGGCTCATATCTATACCCGCGTGCTGCCCTTGGCGAAGAAGAGTTTTACCGAAATAATCCGTACCAATAGCCGCGATCAAACGGCTATCAATACCGAGCCGCGCTAAATTTTCTGCTATATTGCGCGCGACACCACCAGGGCTTAAACTGACCGTCCCGGGATTAGAGCCTTTATGGATGAGTGTTGCGCTCGGCACACCGCAAATATCCATATTGGCCGCACCGATCATAACAACAAATGGCCGATCTTTATTTTCCGTAACGATCGTCATTTAATTGCAAAAATACGTTGTTGGGTTTTTGAGCGAATTTGAATATAGGCGATGACAAAAGCGATATAACAAATAATCAATATCCAGCCTGTACGGTCAATATCTGAAAAAGTCAAAGCCCCTTGGACGAATAAGATGCAGATACCAATCACACTGATTGTCTTTATGGTATTTTCCGACATTTTCCAGTAGGCATGCCTAAACACGTCTGGCAATCGCGTAGCAAAATGAAACGCTGCCAGTAGTGGTATCACGTCATAAATAAAAACAAGGCCACTTCCAAGCATGATGATATAGCGAAGGTCCTTGCCCGCAAGGATCGGCGTGGCCCCTATTATCAACAAAAATGTCAATAATATATGGGGCGTGTTGAAGCGTTTATTGACCACAGCAATGCCTTTTGGTAACCAGCCATCTTCACAGGCAATAAGCACAGATTTTGTCGCCCATGTGAAAGTCGAATTAATACTCGTCGCAAGGGCAAATAAGCCCGCACCAACGATAAAGGCCGTATAGATTGATGGGGGAAGTATTTCTCTGGCAACTTCGGCTAATGTTTTCCCCGCAGTATGTTCAACGGGCAAGATCCCCACAGCAACGATTGATACCGTTGCAAAAAATAATGCCGCCAGCAACGTACTAAATATAATCGCACGCGGTAGGTCTCGTTGTGGATTTTTCATCTCGCCACCAAGCTCCGACACATATGAGGCACCACCCGTGGCAAAAGACATCACAACACACGCCAGAGCGAAGCCATACCACCCGTTTGGAAATAGTTTTTCCTGATCGGTAAAATTATTATAATCCACCTCTAAAATGCCAAAAAATATTAATGTCGATAGACCACAAAGTAAAAAGACGATCATTATTTTTTGTACCGCCGCCGCCTCGCGAATACCGATTAAATTGACCATATAAAAAACAATCAATATACCAAGCGCTACATATTTGACATTAAGATCAGGAACCAAAGCAACTGCATATTGGGCAAATCCTAGTGCAAATAACGCAATCAATATATGGGTGATCAGCAAAAGAGCCAGATAGAAAAAACCGATCTTTGGCCCAAGCACACGTTTACAATAAACATAAAGCCCCCCCGTTGCCGGCATCGCTGAACCCATAAAGGCCACGGGCAATTGTTTAATCACAGAAAGTACCGCCGATAAGACGAAGGCAAAGGGGATAGCATAAGCGGTAAATTCAATACCAATACCAACCAAAACCATAATTCCTGAGCCAATAACTTGGCCCAGAGCAATTGAAAACACATCCCAGAAACTGAGCGATTTTTTTAATTTCATTGATTATACCCCTCGTCATTCTAGCATCGTTACATTTTAGATAAAGCCGCCTCAAAATCAGCCATTAAATCGTCAGCATCTTCAAGCCCGCTTGAAAGCCTGATCATTCCATCGCGAATACCCATTGCTTCGCGTTGTGCTTTGGGAATATCAAGAAAAGCCATTAAAGCCGGAATTTGTGTGGTGCTACGCACCCCGCCTAAGCTCGCCGAAAAACAGCACAGCTCAAGATTATCCAAAACTTTTAAAGCCTCATTTCCATCTTCAACTTCGAACGTTAACATGGCACCAAATTTGGGCATTTGCTCTTTGGCAATATCATGTTGAGGATGAGAGCTAAGACCGGGATACCAAACCTGCTTAACGCGCGGATGGTCTTCAAAATAACGGGCCATTTTAGCCGCCGTCTGACATTGCCGTTCAACGCGGACACTAAGGGTTTGAATACCGCGTAGCAGCATCCAAGCATTGAACGGTGAAATTGGCGAGCCCAACTTCACCATAGTATTCCAGCGGATTTGCTCTAAAAAATCACTAGGGAGCAAATCAGATTTCATGCAAATCGCACCGCCAATAACATCATTATGACCGCCAATAAATTTGGTGGCACTTTCAACAACAATATCGACCCCCCATTCTAGGGGACGCATGACATAAGGACTAGCAAAAGTATTATCACAAACCACGATAATTTCACGGTCATGGGCTATTTTTACCAGTGGTGCTATCGCGGTGACCTTCATGGATGGATTAGCAATAGTTTCAAAATAAATGATTTTAGTATTAGGACGAATGGCACCTTCCACGGCTTCTAAATCGGCGGTATCGACAAATGTGGTTTCAATATTATAGTCCGTAAGGCGGTGATCGAGCATTTCGTGGGTCGAGCTATAGGTGGTCCAGTCGCAGACAATATGATCGCCGCTTTTTAATAACCCAAGTAAAGTCACGGAAATAGCCGCCATGCCAGAGGCGGTCGCTAGGCAAGCATCCGCGCCTTCTATTATCATCATCTGTTCTTCGAACTGATACTCGCTCGGATTGCCGCAGCGTCCGTAAATATTAACGGATTTTCGTTCTCCATCGATTATGCGTTGAAAAATTTCAGCGTCATATTGAAAACTCGAAGACATGACGATCGGTGGTACAATTGATTTGGTAGCCTCGTCTGGGGGATAATAAACTGCTTTACTGTCAAATTGAAGGTTATCCCTTTTATCTTTTTTCATGGTTTTCCTATATCTATTTTTATATTTATTATTTAGACCGTACGAAAAATCCCCTAAATTACCAATGGATTACGTAATCTGTTATAAAATAGCGTTATCGTTATAATATTTCAATTATATAATCCTTAGGCCATTCTGATCTTGGAATAATAGCACCAGGATATTGAACAATCCGTGAGGCGCACTTTTGACCATAAAGAACGGCTTGCTCACAATTTATACCCGCTATTCTGGCCGCTAAATAACCACCATTAAAACCATCGCCTGCCGCCGTAGTATCAACGGGGTTATCAATTACTTCTGTCAATATTTTTTTTGTGATATTTTGATGATGTAAAACACAGCCCCTTTCACCACATTTCACAACAATCTCGCTCACACCAAAATTCAAATAGCGTTCAATTATTTTTTCAGGCGAACCTTGCCCCGTTAAAAGCTGCTCATCATCTTCACTGGGCAAGGCAATATTAACGAGCGGGATAAAGCGATTGAAAACATCCAGTGCCTCTTGGTTATTTTTCCAACCTGCTGGTCTATAATTTAAATCAAAGATGATTTGACCACCATTTAGTTTATATTTTTTCAAGAAATCATAGAAAATATCAAGCGATTTTTGTGAATAGAGAGAAAGCGTGATACCGCTAAAATAAATATACTTAAAAGACATAAGATCATTCAAAATTGTAGCGCAATTTTCAAGTTCAAATAAATCTCGGGCCGGCGAATTATCTCGCCAATAATAAAAACTTCTCTCACCGCTGTCATTGGTTTTAACCATATAGAGGCCTGATTGTCGATTTGGTATTCTTTGGACTAACTTTACGCCAATATTTTCAATTTTCCAGTCATCATACATAGCCTCACTGAAAGGATCATCCCCTAGAGCAGTCACATATTCCACGCGGCCTTTCCAACGTGCGAAATAAAGTGCGACATTTAAGGTATCCCCCCCATAGCCAAGATTATAATTTTTTGTAGAACCCTCTTTATTTTGAGACAGTTCCATCATGCATTCGCCGATAATTGCTAAAGACATAAATTTTCCTTCAGACGCCACCATAAATAGAGAAGCCGCCATCTACACAAATCATTGAACCTGTCACAAATTGTGAAGCATCACTGAGCAACCAAATCAAAGCCCCTTGTAATTCATCAGGGTCTCCAAAGCGTTTAAAAGGCGTTTGATCGATCACGCTTTGACCGCGCTCTGTAAAGCCGCCGTCTGGCGTGGTAAGGAGGTTTTTATTTTGATCCGTCAAGAAAAACCCGGGGGCGAGTGCATTCATTCTCAGCTTATCACCATATCTATTGGCCATTTCCACCGCAAACCATTGCGTATAGCAATCGACGGAGGCTTTACCCATATTATACCCTAAAACCCGTGTGATCGCCCGTTTACTATTCATAGATGATATATTGACGATGCTTCCTTTTTTAGCGGTCTTTGCGATGGCTTCACCAAAAACCTGACTAGGATTTATTGTTCCCCAAAGATTAAGGTCCATAGCATCCCTCATGCCCTCTAAATCCATTTTAAACAAATCTTGATCTGGCATAAGAACGCTTTGAGGTAATATTCCGCCAGCCCCATTAACCAGTCCATCAATTTTACCAAATTGGTCTAAAACTTTATCCTTAGCAAGACTAAGTTGTTCAACATTCATGACATCCGCAACCAGTGCAATAGCCCTGCCACCATTTTGATTAATCTGGTCGGCGCGCTCATGGGCAATCTCTTCGTTGCGCCCAAGAATACCAACTGAACCTTGCGCCTCTACGATGGCAGCAATGAAGGATTTACCTAAAACACCTGTTGCCCCCGTCACCACTATAACTTTATCTTTTAAAGAAAAATTTGTCATCTTATCTAAAACTACATTAGTTCCCTGTTTAAATTCTATTCAATTAATAACGATGGTTCCCTCGCCTTTTGGAACCTCTATTTCGAATATTTTTTTCTGTTCATTATAGTTAAAATTTCTGATTAAATTTCCGTTGAGAAAAACCCCTGAAGGTTTTGTCTGAGCGCCGATCGTAAGTTTTCCGCCTTCATTATGATAGTATTTAATCCCTAGGTCAGAAAGCTCAAAACTTATGGCAATTTGCGAGCGTATAATGAAAATTCCATCACGACTGAATGTGGTTGCAGAGCCCGCAAAGATGCGTTCATCATTCCAAGTCATAGCAACCGCATCTGTTTGCATTTGTTCGACATCATAAATATTTTCAAAGTTAGTGCTAAAGGCAAATTTCTTACCCGAAGCCATGCCCGAAACATAACCCTCATGCCTTTCACTGGTCAGATCACCAATATCATTTGTTGTGATAATATTCGCGCTCACAAGCGGTTTGGCGTTAACCGTATGAGACGTTAGTGTGATCATCCCTTCTTTTTTTAAGGGCTTTTCCGTCAGTAATGTTTTTAGATAATGAGGTGTTTCAACGGCTTTAGCGACCATAGAAGTTGGGGATAGTTGAACTATATTAAGACTTGTATCCCCTTTCGTAATCTTAGAAACTTTCTGGCCAATTTCTATATCCGCAAGTTCCATTGTTTGATAGAGCAGACTAACATCAACATCTTCCTCAGTGGGCGTTACCACATCGATCATAAGAATTGTTCTTGGCTTAAGATAAAGAACATTGCGCCTCAAGGATTTTATTTTATCCCCATAAAGTTTACCGATATCACCTGCTGAAAATGCCGCGTCTTTACCATCAAGAAACTGAGCAATGAAGGCATGATCATCAAAGCCCGGCGCAAATTCAAGAGGATCGCCAACACGTTGACTTTGATGATTGCCATCAATAAGAATTGTTGAATGGGCCACAGGCTGGGTCAGCCATGGTTGATATAAAGGGTCCGCATAATAATCAGATTTTTTCAAATGGCGGTCTTCAATAAAGACATGCCCCCGGTCGGCCAGCCAAAAACTTCCCTGATCTAAATGCTGATGGTTAAAGAAAGGACCCGTTCGCATCACGAAAACAAAATCGTCCTTCTGCCATCCGCTTTTAAATACACTAGTCCCCACTTTGTCAAAAACTTTAACGGGGCTTTCATCAAAGGGCGTATCTTCAATTACATTTTCTGTATCATAAAGGACGTCCTGAAATGTTTCCTTGCCGCCTTTAAGATAATTATAATACCAACCAAGACGGGGTTCATGTTGTTTATTGAGCAAAAACGCCCAACTGCTCGCAGGATTAATGTCTCCTGTTGAATCACCAAATTCGAACCATTTTTTATCCTTGATAAATCCTGCCCATATATATTCATTGTATGTCCCAACAAGGGGGGCGCTCACATCAATATTAAAAACGTTATCAAGCGAAGTCACGCTGTAAGCGAGATTGGAAAAGCTATAATTATTATATCCAAACCCTTCGCCCCAAGAACCGTCTTCACTGTCGGTCACGCGATTTAGAAATGTATAATATTTAAGCATTGCCCCTGTAAAATAAGGTTCAAGGTTTTCTGTTTCTGGTCCATCTGCGTAAATAGCGGCCATATTCATCAATGAGCCGCCCATAATCATAGCGATCCAGTTTGATGTTTTCGATGTAATATTATCGTTATAAACAAATGTTTGATGAGCCGCCTTAATAATATTTTTCATAATGGCATTACGGACTTTTGTACGCTCCTTAGGGCTCATCAGATCATAGGTAAGATCATAAGCTTCCGCGACACGGTGTGACCAACTTCCTTTGCTATGTTCGCTATATCGTCCTCTTTTGGTTTGCCAAGGATGGGACCAATCCGGCCATTCAGACAATTGCACCAACATGTTTTTTGCATAGAGACCGGCTTCTAAATCATTATGAAATGTATAAGCCATCGCATTCATTCGTAACGCTTGTGCCGTGTGAAAAATATGAGAGAGCCACGCGGACCATGTATCAATCAAATTCTCGTCAGGAAATTGATCAAGGTCATAGATGATGGTTTCTAATGGAATTTTATCTCGTTGAATTTTAGCATTCTTGACAATTTGATCATAGACTTCTTGAAACCGATCTTCTTTAAAGCGTTGATCTAACCATTTTTTCTTATTGTCATCATAAAGAAGGCGCGGGTGTTTACCGGCCATGTCTTTTACATTTGGGACGATATGAATTGTAAATTCTGTCTGGGAGAGGGCTTGTGAATTTTTATAGGCTGTAAGTTTTCCTTTATAAAGACCATTAGGATAAGAAAGTTTTAAAGCGTCCAGTGACCAAACGTCGCCTTTTTTTGTTAATTCTCCCTTATGAATAGACTTATTTTCATCGGTAAATGAGACGATTTCAACGACTATTTTTTCTGCATCTAAAGACCATTTGCCGCTCAAACTAAAATCATCGCCCCTTTGATAATGTTGCTTAGGAATATAGGGGGGATATTCGGGAAGTTTAAACATAGCAGGTTCGACAAATTGAAAAGAAACTGCATGTTTTGCTTTTACTTTAATATCGTCAAGCCCAAGATAAAATGGCATATCCGGATCAGCACTTGGTATTTTAGTGAGCACGGCTAATGCGTAAATTTTAATCATTTTATTGTTTTTTAGCTTAGGATTTTCACGCATTAAATCCTTATAAGTCACCGTCAGAGGAACCCATTTATTTATATCTGGGTTTGCGATCGTTACATCAAGTTTTCCGTATTCTCCCGCAGCTAATCTTATTTTAAAATATTCTGCATTTTGATTAGTTTTAAGATAATATCTAAGGCTGATTTTAGATCCCGGCACTAAATACACATCCATAAGCTTTTGGGCGCCGGCATAATTATCAACATTAGTATAAGGAGTTACCTTTTGAACAATGGATATATTATCATCACGGGGGATAATTTCATCTACTCTAAAATTTGGATCATAGGCCGTGTCCTGCCATAATGGGTAAGAAGCCCAGGCTCCAAGCTCCCGATCTTCAAAATCCTCGCTATAGTCAAGTTCTTCAAGTGAATTTTGAGCAAATGTTTGTGTGAAAAAACTTATATATAGAACAAGAAAGACTAAGGTTTTTTTCATAATTGATAGCTCTATATTATTTTCATATACAATAATGGATTTTTTTGATTTACTGTTATTTTATAATAGACCTAAAATAAGAATAAAGTCCATCCTGTCCATCATCAAAATATAGGGGAAGTTATGTCCGTTAAAATAATAAAAGCCATAGTTCAAAGATTGTTTGTTTTGGCCCTACTTACAGCGCCCTTTTATGCGCTAGCCAATGACGATAAAATTACAGCCACACGTTATTATACCAATTTTCCACAATCCAAGGGCAATTATAACGGCATATCATCCGCAAGTGACGGTCTGATTTATTATGTGCTTTGTTCCGGTGATCTTGATATCGGTGCGCAGATGTATTCCTATAATCCCGAGAATGATCAGATCAAGCATTTGGCTGACCTGACGGAGGCTGTAGGTGAAAAGCAGATCAAAGCAATTCCACAGGGCAAAAGCCATGTAAAGTTTTACGAATATGAAGGGAAGCTTTATTTTGCCACCCATGTTGATTTTTACACCCATGTTGACGGCAAAGAGATTATGGGTATCCCGCCCGAGGGTTATCTGCCTTATCAGGGCGGGCATCTTTTATCTTACGATATGACAAGCGGTGAAATTGAAGATTTAGGTGTTGCCTCCCCGTCAAAAGGCGGCGTTCTTGCCTTAACCATGGATCGGACCCGTGGTCGGCTTTACGGCATTACATGGCCTTCGGGCGATGTTTTTCGTTATGATGTTAAGGCAAAAGAAGGAAAAGCACTAGGAAAATTCTTTGCCGACGGTGAAGAAGGTAACGGCGATCGGTTTCAGGTTTTAAGCCGTTCTTTATCGGTCAATGAAGTTAACGGTAGTGTATTTTTCGCCAATTCAACCGGACAAATATTTGAATATATCCTAGAGAAAGACGAAGTTGAGAAGGTCACACATGAAAATCTGAAAAAAGATTATTTCGGTACCCTTACCTCACGCTCAATGGGATATCAATGGCGCCAATCAATCTGGTCTGATTATGACAAAATGATATACGGGGTTCATCTTGAAACCGAATATTTATTTCGCATCAATCCTGAAACCAGAAAAGCGGAGATTATCGATAGATTAGCATCCGAAACAACCAAACGGGCTGGTGTAAACGGATATGGGGTAAGTTTAGGACTGGTTTTTGGTCATGATAATCATACTTTATACCATATTTCCCATGCCTATCCCAGCGCAGCGGAGTTTGAAGAATTTGGTCCAAAAGCTGTTGATGAGCTGAGATTAAAAAATCATCATCTGATCTCGTATGATCTGAAAAATCACAAATATGCCGATCTTGGTGAAATTGCCTTTGAGGGAGGAAGTGAGCCCATACATGTCAATTCACTAACCCTTGGCTTAGATGGCGTTTTTTATGCCTTGGCTACCATAGAATTAGAAGATGGCAGCCAGACCACAGATTTAATTTCCTTTTCCAATCCGGCGCAATGAATTTAATCTCTTAGCCTAATTGGGAGGCACTATCCTCATCAATATAGAGAATGGCATTGGGATGATTGCGAAGAATGGTAGAAGGATATTTTTCCTGTATATCGTCCGTTAGCGTATGATAAATGGCGTCCGCTTTATTTTTACCGGGCGCAATAGCATAGGCATATGTGGCCTTAAATAATACAGGGATAGTAAGAGTAATGGCGTGGGTAGGAACTTCTTCAATGGTTTTAAAGCAAATATGATCATCGGGATCGACCTGCTGCTGTCTATTTTTCTCATCCAAATCGACAATTTTTACAAGCTCGGGATCATCAAAAAATGCAACATGGGGATCATTAAAGGCAAGATGTGTATTTTCGCCAATGCCAAGAATGACTATATCTGTCGGATAATCCCGCATTAAATCAGAATATCTTTTGCATTCTTGTTCCAGATTATTCTTATCACCATTAAGATAATATACTTCTTTGCAGGTAACGTGATTAAACATTATTTCTTTTAGGAAATTTCCAAATAATTGCGGTGCGGCCCCATCCAACCCCACATATTCATCCATATGAAAGGCATTGATACGACCCCAATCCACATCTTGTTCCCGAAGTGATATTAGAAATTCATTTTGCGATGGCGCCGAGGCAAAAACGATATTTATATAGTCTCTTGTCTCTAACATTGAATTTATCCGCCCCGCCACCTCATCCGCCGCATCAGTCCCCATTTCAGGGCGAGTTTTATAAACTTTCACTTTCAACTTATCTTTTGATATTTCCCTAATTTCCATTATTCTTCCTCTTGAATTTCTGTCGATATTAAATTTTGCTGTAGACCACATTGCCTTTTATAATGGTTTTTTCAATTTGAATATTGTCGTCGAAAATTAAAATATCCGCATCTTTCCCCGGGACAAGCGATCCTTTACGATCAGCAACCCCCATTATATTTGCAGGCGTTATGGTCGCCATTCTTACCGCATCTTTTAAGGGCACATCAGCAAGTGTTACCATTGTTCTAACCAAACGATCCGTGGTCGCGACACTTCCTGCAAATGAGGTTCGGTCCGGCAATTTAGCAACACCGTCTTCGACGATTACTTTTATGCCATTCTCTAAACTCCCTAATATACTATCCCCGTCTGGCATTCCCGCGGCGCGCATGGAATCTGTGACCAGTGCAATATGATCGGCTCCCTTTTGTTTATATATTAGTTTTAGGAGTGGTGCGGGGAGATGTTTACCGTCTGCAATCACTTCCACATTCATCTCATCAATAAGAAAAGCACTTTCCACACCACCTGCAAAACGGAACGAATTGCGCCGCGTCACACCCGCCATACCGGAATAAAGGTGAGTGGCAAGTGTATATCCATTTTCAAAAGCAACCAGCACATCTTCATATACGGCGTTGGTATGGCCCATAGAAGCCATCACCCCTTTTGAGCGTAAGTAGCGAGCAAATTCAAGTGCGCCTTCTTTTTCGGGGGCAGAATCCCAGCGCTTAATAATGGATGTACGTGCGAGAATTTCTTTATATTCTTCTGGGTTAGGATTACGTATATAGCGTGGGTCTTGGGCACCTCTTTGTTCCATAGAATAATAGGGCCCCTCTAAAAACATTCCAAGAAATTGTGCGCCCCGTGTATTTTGTTTATTGGCCTGTTCATAAATTTCAAAATTCTTAAAGAGCTCTTCTTTTTCACCTGATGTGGCAGTGGGATACATAGAGGTCGTGCCGTGGCGTGCGTGCATTTCTGCCGCTTTTAAATAAGCATTTACGCTGCCATCTAAAAACGAGTGTCCGCCACCGCCATGACAATGTAAATCAATGAAACCGGGCGAAACATTTAAACCCTTAGCATCAATCTCTATGGCACCCGCAATTTCGATATTGCCTTCACTGACATCAATAATTTTCCCTCCCTCAATCACGATCGTGCCGTGAGGAAGAACACGGTAAGGTGTTATAATACGGCCGTTATATATTTTTATTTTAGGGCCTTTTTTACTGTTAACCGCATTGGCCTGTGCAAAACTATTGGTCGAAAGCATTCCACTTCCTAATGCTATTGAAGCGACCCCAAGTTTTTGAATAAATTCTCTACGATTTTCACCTTTATTTTTCATATGCTTTCTCATTTTTAAAAAATTAATTTATAATATTTCATAAGAGACTTAAAAGAATCCTTTGATCGCAAAATAGGTAGTGACAAAGGAAAATACTATAACAGTGATAAGACCAATATTCATAGTTAAAGAGGCCTTATTTTCATTCATAAGGCTCGCCTTGTTTAATAAAAGAAAAATAGGTATCGCAACGGCTGGAAGGATTGCTGCCTGAAAAGCCATTGAAAATACCATTAAATATATTGGACTTTTCTCCATAAAGA
>CALDNY010000158.1 GCA_937914685.1 uncultured Kordiimonadaceae bacterium | reverse complement strand
AACAATTAAGAGAAGCACCTTATATAGGCTTGCTGAGATTGTATTTAAAAGAGGCTGAAGATGAATAAAAAAATATTAGCAGTAGATTTGATTAATGCTGCAAAAGAACAGTTTCAGAAAAATGGCTACGAAAAAACGCAAGTTGATGACATTCTTCGCGCCACTAAATTTACTAAAAATGAATTTTCAGAAATATTTAACAGCAAAGAAGACGGCGGCCTTAAAGTTTTAAAATCTTATGAACGTGATCAGAAAGATAAATTTAGAAAATTCGAAGAAAGTGTTAATGCTCGTCAAAGATTAAGTCTCTATCTTGATACATTTTTTGATAATGCACAGGAGATCGCCCGTAACGGCGATCCGGTTCTAAATCTTTATTATGATTTAAGAAATGAAAATAATGAACTATCCAAGATGGTGGTCAATATTCTTATCAATCAACAAAATTGGATTGACGAGCAATTTGTTATCATGATGAAAACCGAAAGTGCAAGAACGATCGGAGATCGTCTGCTAGCGGCCATAAACGGTTTATTATTGTTGGTAAAGCTTAAAAATGACCCCGAAATGTTTAAAGCTCAACTTATCCAATTAAAATCTTGGATACGTTCTATGTAAGCGCTAAACACTTGACCTTCTATTGACGATAAGCCAATCTATGGCAAATTAATAGAATGTGAGAATATAGCTTTTGACAATTTCCACAAAGCATCAACAGTCATCATTAACCGCTATTTTAGTTTATTTTAAACCAAAAATATTAGCCATGTTATTTTTAGGATTTTCTTCTGGCATACCGTACGGTGTTTTGTCGGGGGCTCTTGTTTATTGGGTATCTAAAATTGATTTATCACCCGGTGAAATTGGCCTTCTCGCCTCCGCGGGAGTGCCCTATACCCTTAAATTTCTGTGGGCTCCCTTTGTTGATCAGGCGCGCCTTCCACTATTATATAAAATATTTGGTCAACGCAGAAGTTGGTTGATCTTAACCCAAGTGGCCTTGATCCCGGCTATTTTATATCTTGGCCAAACTGCACCTCTTGAAAATTATGGCGCAACTTATATGGCGGCATTGATTATCGCCATCGTTGGTGCAACCCAAGACATTGTAATAGACGGCCTACGCATTGAAAGTCTTAAGGACGATGAACAAGCGGCAGGGGCGGCTAATTATATTTATGGTTATAGAATTGCTGGTATCGTATTTACCGTCGGCTCCATGTATCTGCATTCTTATTTTGGTATTGATTGGCCATTATTATTTTTATGTGGGGCGATGCTGGTGTTTGCTGGAATTATCACGGTCGTTCTTATGAATGAACCATTACATCAAGAAACAAAAGAAAAAAAACAGCTAGAAAAAGAACTTAAAAGCTACTTAGTGAAAAACCCTGATGTCTCCATAACAATGGCAAAAGTAATTTCGTGGCTTTATATGGCCGTTGTTGCTCCTTTTAAAGAATTTATGAGCCGGCGTGGTTGGTATCTTCTCTTATTATTCACGGTGTTTTATAAATTAGGGGACAGTATGGCTGTTGCCTTGCAAACCAAGTTTTTTCTCTCTATGGGCTTTGATGATTTGGTTATTGCAAATGCGGGTAAGCTGGTGGGATTTTGGGCTCTTCTTATCGGGCTTGCGGTTGGTGGTGCTTTAATGGTGCGTGTCGGTCTTTGGTATTCATTATTGGTCTGTGCTTTTTTGCAAATGATTTCAAATTTGATGTTTTCGGCTCTGTTTATGGTGGGGACAAACGCCTATTTCCTTGCACTTACCATGGGCTTTGAAAATTTTGCCACGGGTATGGGGGCTACTGTTTTTGTCGCGTTTTTATCTCTTTTATGTAACCGTTCATTTACCATCACACAATATGCTTTGCTTGGGGCACTTTTTCAATTTACCGTAAAGATCTTATCTTCTCCTAGTGGCTATATTGTTGAATATACAGGGTGGTTTTGGTTCTTCATCATTACCACATTGGTGGCACTTCCGGGAATATTGTTGCTATTTTGGATCAGAAAACTGGATAATTTTACTGATGATGGCTCAAACTCTACGCACGATCAGATTTAAATGGACGCTAAAGCGT
This sequence comes from uncultured Kordiimonadaceae bacterium, assembly GCA_937914685.1. Classification (GTDB taxonomy): domain Bacteria; phylum Pseudomonadota; class Alphaproteobacteria; order Sphingomonadales; family Emcibacteraceae; genus Pseudemcibacter. The sequence continues at coordinate 4,371 of CALDNY010000158.1, read as the reverse complement.
GACTTTCGCGATACCAGTTGAAAGCCGTGCTGTTCTAATAAAAACATGATGTTTTTTGATGTAAAAAAATTAATCTGATTTGGCATTGGGGTTGGTGTTTTGTAAAATCGCCTTACAGGAACAGATAAAGTGAATATTTCACCTTTGCCAAAGTTATTATATTTATCTTTGAAAAATTGATTAACATCTTCTGCGTAAATCAGCTGATCATTATTATAGCGACAATTTGCAAGGCTGGATTTTTTAAAACCACAAAAATAACAGCGATAAAAAGCCGAATTATCACCGTTTTTATTTGCCCCACCACAGACTTGGCATTTTATAGTATTTTGTTGTGTCGACTTGGAACTATTCATGACACTCTCTTTATCCTTTTGAACAGAGGTGGTAAACAAAAAGAACAAAAAAAATCATTTGGTTCAATCAATATATGATCTATATTATAATCATCTTCAAATTTGGTAAATTAAAAAGTAGTTTATGGCAATGGACGTGATTAGCAACATGGTTGACGCATATAAAAAAGATGACCCCATTTGTATTGTCAATGGTGATATTGAAGTGCGTTTGGCGCGTACAAAAGAAGAAATCGCCGCAGGTCAAAAATTAAGATACCAAGTTTTTTATGAAGAATTAGGGGCAATACCTAGCGAGATTACCAAAAGAGAGCAGCGTGATTTTGATGATTTTGATGATATTTGTGACCATCTTCTTGCGTTTGACAATTCAAAGTCTGGTTCTGAAAGAGTGATTGCCACTTATCGGTTATTACGCGAAGAATGTGTTGAACGTCATGAAGATTTTTATTCATCGGCTGAATTTGACTTGACCAATCTTTATAGTGATCATTTTCGTAGCCTTGTGGGGGAGCGTCAATTGCTAGAACTTGGTCGTTCTTGTGTGCAAATCAACTATAGAACCAATGCTATCATGCAATTAATGTGGCGCTTTATCGCTCATTATGTGGACAGACATAAAATAGCTTATCTTTTTGGTTGTGCCAGTACCGCTGGTACTGATTTGGAAAAAATGAAACTTGCCCTAACTTACTTATATCACAATCATCAAATTCCTGATGAATTTACCATTCCTGCTTTGGCGCATATGAAACAAAGAATGAATTATTTCGAAGTGGATAATTATAACAAAAAACAAGCTCTTCGTAGCCTTGCACCACTGATTAAAGGGTATCTAAGGTTGGGTTGTTATATTGGTGATGGTGTAGTGGTTGATAAACAATTTAATAGCATGGATGTGTTTATTTTATTACCAATAGATCGGTTAGAAAGTCGATATTTATCTTTATTTGATGATAAAAATAATGACTGACAACCAAACATTAAAAGAAAAAAACAAAACTATTAAACAACCAGATGGTAAAGTTACGCCAATGATGGAACAGTTTTTAAAACTGAAGGCCGACCATCAGGACTATCTGTTGTTTTATAGAATGGGCGATTTTTACGAACTTTTTTTTGATGATGCTGTTAAAGCATCAGCCGCTCTTGATATTACATTGACCAAGCGCGGCAAGCATTTGGAGCAAGATATTCCCATGTGTGGCGTACCGGTTCATGCAGCGGAGAATTATCTTTCTCGGCTCATTGCAAAGGGCTATAAAGTTGCCGTCTGTGAACAAATGGAAGACCCTGCGGAAGCCAAAAAAAGAGGTCATAAATCAATTGTACGCCGTGATGTCATTCGTCTTATCACGCCCGGTACGATCACCGAAGAAAATCTGCTCGACGCACGGGCTCATAATTATTTAGCTGCCTTATCCTATGTGGGGGGTAAATATGCCTTATCATGGCTTGATATTACCACGGGCGATTTTTATGTAAGTTCAATGGTTGCTGCAAATTTGGACGCTGAGCTGGCTCGATTACAAGCGGGCGAGCTAATCATCGCGTTTTCATTAATGGATAAAAGTGAGCTTGTGGATGTTCTGGACGATTGGAAGCAGATCATCAGTCCTGTTGAGCAAACGATTTTTAACAGTGCCAGTGCTGAAAAAAACTTGAAGGAAATCTACGGCGTCAGTGTTCTTGACGGTATTGCCTCCTTTGATCGCGCCCAGCTTGCAGCGGCAGGGGCTTTGATAAATTATCTACAAGAAACTCAAAAAGGAAAACTGCCCAAATTAAGACGGCCTCAATTGGTTGGTGAAGAGAGCATCATGATGATTGATAGCTCCACAAGGCGTAATTTGGAAATAAACAGAACCCTGATGGGGGAAAAGAAAGGTAGCCTCCTTTCTATCATAGATAAAACCATAACAGGGGCGGGGGCGCGGCTGCTTAGTCGTTATTTAAGTGCTCCACTCACTGACTATAAAGCGATCAATAAACGCTTAGATCTTAATGATTATTTTTTAAATGCCGAAGCATTGAGAACTCAATTACGCCAACATCTTAAAAGCTGCCCTGACCTTGAACGTGCAATGTCAAGATTATCGGTTGGTCGCGGTGGGCCGCGCGACCTTGCGGCGGTACGCGATGGGCTTAATATGGCGGACAAAATTAGAAATATTTTGCAAAAAAATATTACTAAATCAAGCCATCAGATCATGGCTCAATTGGGCGATTTAAAACAAATATTGGATAAAATCGGTGATCATGAAGAATTGGTGAACCATTTAACAAGCGCCCTTACGGCGGAGTTGCCACTGATTATCAGGGACGGTAATTTTATTGCTAAAGGCTATCATCCAGCCCTAGATGAATTTTTGACATTAAAGAGCGAAGGTAAAAGATTAATAGCGGCCTTAGAGGGTGATTATAAACAAAAAACAGCCATTAGTGGGCTTAAAATTAAATATAATAATGTGCTTGGGTATTTTGTTGAGGTAACGGCGCTTCACGCTGATAAACTCATGGCCTCTCCTTTGAATGAAGAATTTATTCACCGTCAAACCCTAGCCAATGTAGTGCGGTTTAATTCAACTGAGCTTTCTACATTGGCGGGAAAAATTGGTCAAGCTGCTGATCGTGCTTTATCTCTCGAACATGAATTGTTTGAAAAATTAGTAACTAAAACTCTTGAAAATTGGCACGAAATTAATTTAGTGGCCGAAGCATTAGCAACTCTTGATGTGGCCTCTGCTCTTGCGGAGCTTGCCGCCATTTATAACTATACGCGGCCACAAGTCGATGATAGCCTCGCCTTTGAAATTATAGATGGTCGCCACCCCGTTGTTGAGGTCTCCATAAAAGAAAATCACATAGAAAAATTTGTTGCTAATGATTGTGATCTTGGCGAAAATAATCGCTTATGGCTTATCACAGGGCCTAATATGGCGGGTAAAAGTACTTTTTTACGGCAAAATGCTTTGATTGCAATTATGGCGCAGATGGGTAGCTTTGTACCTGCTAAAAAGGCACATATTGGTGTTGTTGACCGTTTATTTAGCCGGGTTGGTGCCTCCGATGATTTAGCGCGGGGACGATCAACTTTTATGGTAGAAATGGTAGAAACGGCGGCCATATTAAACCAGTCAACTAAGCGTTCGTTGGTGATATTAGATGAAATAGGTCGCGGCACGGCGACATATGATGGACTTTCCATTGCTTGGGCGGCGGTTGAACATTTACATGAAGTTAATAAAACCCGAGGCTTATTTGCGACACATTATCATGAAATGACAGCCCTATCATCAAAACTTGAATATCTTGATCTTCATTATATGAAGGTCAAAGAATGGCAAGGGGAGGTTATATTTTTGCATGAAGTAGGCTCAGGATCTGCTGAGCGTTCATACGGCATTCAAGTGGCAAAACTTGCGGGATTGCCTGATGTGGTAGTGGAACGTGCAAGCCAAGTTCTCCATAGTTTAGAACAAGGCGGCGCTGATGGACAAGGGGTTGCCCAAGGTCAAAAAATGCAAACATTAAGCGATGATTTGCCGCTTTTTTCTGTTGTGCATGCAAAAGTCAAGTCTGCCGAGATTAAACCCTCTATAATCGAAGAAACATTAAGTGACATTAAACCAGATGAACTAAGCCCTAAACAAGCCCTTGATGCGCTTTATCGTTTAAAAGAATTGATGTCTTAAAATATGATCAAAATAAATAACCATCGCCAAATATTCAATCGAAAAGATCAAACAAAAAAACTCGAGCTTTTGAAAGAAAAATATAACCCAAGTCAAATCAGGTCCGCCTTACTTGAACTAATGATTACAGCCTATAAGAATGGTTTTGATAATATTAAACAACGGGCAGATCAAGGAGAAACGGGCCTCAATCTTGCCAATGCGCAAAGTTTTCTTACTGATGAAGTCGTTCATATGCTTTATGATGTGGTGACGGAGTATATTTACCATAAACCCAACCCAACCCAAGGCGAGAAATTATGTCTGACGGCTTTTGGTGG
>CALDNY010000157.1 GCA_937914685.1 uncultured Kordiimonadaceae bacterium | reverse complement strand
AAAATTACTAAATAATGACAATTTACACACAATGACACATGAACAACAAATAATCATCGGTGAAAGCCCTAGCTTTCTCGAAATTATCGAACAGACCAGCCGAGCGGCAAGCCATGATCGGGCGGTGCTTGTCATCGGGGAGAGGGGAACGGGTAAAGAACTTATTGCCTCACGATTACATTTTCTTTCACCGCGTTGGGAGCAAAATTTTGTCCAAGTAAATTGTGCGGCCTTAACGGATACATTGCTTGAATCAGAATTATTCGGCCACGAAGCAGGATCCTTCACGGGCGCGGCGAGCAAGCGCATCGGCCGCTTTGAAGAAGCCCATAATGGCACCATTTTTTTAGATGAAATAGCGTCCACCTCTTTAGCGGCTCAGGAAAAAATTCTCCGTGTCACCGAATACGGTACCTTTCAGCGGGTTGGCAATAATAAAACACACTATAGTGATGTGAGAATCATTGGTGCCACTAATATAGATCTACCAAATGCTGCCGATTTAGGTGACTTTAGGCACGATCTTCTTGATCGGCTCTCCTTAGATGTCATCACATTGCCGCCGCTTCGGGCGAGAAAAAGTGATATTATCATCTTGGCCACTCATTTTGCTCAAAAGATTGCTCAAATACGGGGCTGGTCAAGCTTTCAAGGTTTTTCAAAAACCATGAGAGAAACCATGATTGATTACAGTTGGCCTGGCAATATTCGTGAATTAAAGAATGTCATTGAACGAGCCGTATATCATGCAGATGACCAATATGACCTCATTGATCATATCGTCTTGGACCCCTTTCAATCCCCTTATCGCCCACAAACTATTGATAAAACTCACACTCCCCATCCACCCAAATCGCCCAAGGCGGTCATTGAAGGGCCTAAAAACTTTCATCAGACCATAAACCATTATGAGAAAGATTTATTGCAAGGCGCCCTTAAAGCCAATAAGTTTAATCAACGAAGTACGGCTGAATATCTATCTTTGAGTTATCATCAATTACGCCATCAGTTAAAAAAGCATGGGTTGCACGATTAATCTCAGAAATTAAAATTGGAAATATAATGAAAATAGGCATACTTACCAGTGGCGGCGATGTACCGGGACTTAATGCTTGTATCAAGGCCATCGTCAGCGGGGCTACGAATAATGATTGGACCACTGTCGGCATTAAAAGAGGCTGGAAAGGCCTGTTTGACTATAACCCGGACGGTGATCCTCGCCAAAACGAAACATTATCCCGCCCTTTACAATTATCAGAGCTACGCGGCATTGAAAATATGGGGGGCACAATCCTGCACACATCACGGTTTAATCCTGTCCAAATCGCCGCAGAATTTCTACCCCCTTTTTTAAAGGGCAAAGCCACCCCGTCAAGCTTTAAGGAAGGCCACTTTGATCTAACGGGTCATATTTTAAAAGTATTGGATCACATGAAAATTGACGTCCTGATTGCCATTGGTGGTGATGGATCATTAAGGTTTGCCTCCCACCTCAGTAAACAAGGGTTTCCCACAATCAGTATTCCCAAAACCATGGATAATGATGTTAATGGTACGGATTATTGCATTGGTTTTAGCACCTGCGTCACTCGCTGTGTTGATAGTATCAATAAAATCAAAAGCACTGCAGCTAGTCATGAACGCATCGCGATCATTGAATTATTTGGCCGTCATAGCGGTGAACCGGCCTTGCTTTCAGGGCATATTGCCGCCGCCGACCGAGTATTAATCCCAGAAGTCCCCATTGATATCAACCATTTTAACGAACTGATCATTAAGGACCACAAAGACAATTCTGAGAATTACGCCATTGCCGTGGTCGCCGAAGGAGTGACCTTAAAAGAAGGCCAAAATATATATCAAGGTAAAAAAGATCAATATGGCAATGATAAATTAGGCGGCATTGGTGACATTTTATATCAAGAATTAAGAAATAATCATCATATGAGCGTTCTTACGCAACCACTGGCCTATTTGCTCAGAAGCGGCGAGCCGGACGCCCTTGATAAACTTGTGGCGCTGTCCTTTGGCACCATGGCCATTCAAATGATAGAGAAAAAAATCTACGGCAAAATGACCGCCATCAAAGACGGTAATTACACCGTATCAGACAGTGATTGTGTGCTAATCCCTCAACAAAATCTCATTGTCAGCAACCTCTATGACGCTGAGAATTACCGTCCTGATATAAAGAATATCTTGGGCAGGCCTATGTATTTATAAAAGTATTTTTACAAA
>CALDNY010000156.1 GCA_937914685.1 uncultured Kordiimonadaceae bacterium | reverse complement strand
GCCTCGCCTAAAATGATTATTTTTTCTGTTTTTATAGGCAAAATGCATGTTTTTTATAAAAAAATGCAAAAAAGTTAATTGTGGCATTTTTACTATAAAACGGCTGTTTTAAAGCTAGTGTATTGAAATATAAGCATTTATTAGAGTTTTACCACTGTTGCAAGAAAGACACAGTGTGATATTTATGTTTAAGCTAAGTTGTTGTAAAATAAAAGGAAAATTAGCCTTGCAATATATTTCGTTTAGCGTAGGCTATTTAAAAGCAGAGGTCTTGGTGTAGGATCGTCTGCTGTGCTCTAAGGAGCATTTCCTCCCTAACTTGGGCCATCCTGAAATTCAGGATGGCCTTTTTTATTTGGTAGGTTTAAAAATTTAAAGCTGATTATAAAAGCTGTGGAATGTCTTGATCAAGATGATAAGTAAGCTCGTCGATGATTTTTTTAAAGGGTTTAAAAAATTTATTTGGACAACGCTTTTTTTCATTCATATAGAGGGATTTTTTAATCTCGATTTGAATGGCATGTTTATTATTTCTGACATCACTATAATGATCCGTATTATAACCACCCGCGAAGGGGATATTATGGGAGACGCTTAAATCATGGTTTTGAAAATGTTGCGTTATATAATCGGTCAACTTACCATTACAGCTTTTGGAATGACGGTCCCCTAATATAATATCTGCTTGGTCAAACGCCTCTTTTTTTCTGCCGATAAATCCGTAAGACGGCATTGAATGGCAATCTATCAGTAAAGAATAACCAAATTTATCAAATTGTTCATTGAGTAATTGTTCTAGGGTTTGATGGATGGGAAAATAATATTGTTCCAATCTATTGACCGCCTCGTTAAAGGGAATTTTATCATTATATATATCTTCCCTTGTATAAGAATATTTGGCAATAGAGCCATATCCTAATTTTACCTTTTGGCTTTCATCGCTAAGGGGTTTGGTGATTTCACCGCTAAACATAGTGGGGTCAAGCTCATAGGCCTCTCTGTTAGTGTCTATAAAACTGCGGCCATATTGATTGGCAATAAGAACAGAGCCGTTATTTTGCGCGTCTTCAAAAAGCTGATCGACAAAGCTGTCACCGGAAGTTTTTAATGTATGCAGGCTTGATTTTACCGACTTTAAAAATTCCTCAGGAAAATTCTCCCCGCTATGAGGACTGTTATAAATAATGTTATTTGTTTTGTTATGTGCTTTTTTAAGTGAATATAATTTCATATAGAGTATAATTTCTTGTTTTTTGTCAAACTTTACGAATTGTTAAAGCTAATGACTATATGAATAGTATTAATTAATAATAATATAAAAAGGTTTTTTTATAGTGGCACGAATTTTATTGGCTGAAGATGATGAGACTATGCGCTCTTTTCTGTGTCGCTCCCTTGAAAAAGCGGGCTTTGAAGTTACTTCAGTAGCTAATGGAATTGAAGCATTGCCCCATTTAGCCACCGGGAATTTTGATTTATTACTTACCGATATTGTGATGCCGGGTATGGACGGAATTGAATTGGCGCGTCGGGCAACAAAAATGTATCCTAATATTTCCGTTATGTTTATCACGGGGTTTGCCGCGGTTGCTATGGACCGTAAAAGTGAACGTCCTGAAAATTCAAAATTATTACAAAAACCGTTTCATTTAAAAGATTTAGTAGATCAAGTGGAGCGCTTTTTAGCCGCCTAGTAGCAATTCTCAAAAAAAATACTATATTAAATCATATATTATAAACATCACAATAAAGTGATTGTTTCTTTATCATATTTGCCGTTATTTTAAGGGTATATTTTAAATTATTAATTGAGAGAAAACCTATGGATATCAATATAACCTCATCAGTTCAGGATCGTTACGCCCAAGGGGCAAACCAACGACAAGAAGAATTATGTTGTCCCGTAAATTATAATGCTCAATATTTAAAAGTCATTCCAGCAGAGGTGATCGAACGTGATTATGGCTGCGGCGATCCATCGCAATATGTAAAACCAGGTGAAGTGGTTCTTGATTTAGGCTCAGGCGGCGGTAAAATTTGCTTTATCGCCTCGCAAGTGGTCGGTAAAGAGGGACGGGTAATTGGTGTTGATATGACCGATGATATGCTCGATTTAGCCCGCAGAAACGCGCCGATTGTCGCCGATGCCGTTGGCTATTCAAATATAGAATTTAAAAAAGGCAATATTCAAGATCTTAAAACCGATATGGGACTTGTTGATGATTATCTTAAATCCCACCCCGTAACCGACAGTGCCAGTTACGCCGACTTAAAAACAAAGATCCAAGAAATCGGCGCAGAAAAGCCGATGGTCGCTGATAATACTATTGATATAATCGTTAGTAATTGTGTGCTTAATTTGGTGTCGGATCAAGAAAAGAAGCAATTATTCCAAGAAATGTATCGTGTGCTTAAAGTGGGAGGGCGGATTGCTATTTCGGATATTGTTTCTGATGAAATATCCCCAGAACATTTGAAAAAAGATCAAAAATTATGGAGCGGCTGTATCTCTGGTGCTTTTCAAGAAAGTGAATTTGGCGAATTATTAGAAGAAGTAGGCTTCTACGGTGTCACTATTGATAAATTCGATGATGACCCTTGGCAAATCGTCGAAGGTATTGAATATCGCTCTATGACGGTGCTGGCTTATAAAGCAAGCCCAGAACGCGAGCTCGATAAAAATCAGGCTGTTCTCTATAAAGGCCCATGGAAACAGGTCAGTGACGAAGACGGGCGCATTTTCCCGCGCGGAAAACGCATTGCCGTAAGCGACCAAGTCTTTAAAACCATGACCACAGAGCCTTATTGCAATCACATAGTTACCATTGAGCCGAAGATCGCCGTAACAAAGGATATCGCCTTTGCTTGCTGTGGTGTGACCGAGCGCACACCTCGTGAAACAAAATTAGGTGTAGAAGCATTGACCACAGACCCTAATCAAGGCAGTTGTTGTTAGAATAAAGTAAATGAAGAAGGTAAAATAATGGCTGATGTTACCGTGGTGAGTGAAAAACCGCAGTCGATATATTTAAAAGATTATAAAAAATCAGATTTTTTAATTCAAACAGTTGATCTTGATTTTGATCTTCATGACCATATCACTCATGTGACCTCACGGCTTGTTATTAAGCGCCGAGGGGTAGCCAATAGCCCGCTGGTGTTAGACGGTGAACACATTACATTGATCAGTGCCCATATCAACGGGCAGGCCGTTGACTATCAATTAAGTGATGAGACATTAACCATTGAAAATGTGCCTGATCAATTTGAATTATTGATTAAAAATGATATTGATCCCGCCGCCAATACGGCCTTAGAAGGTTTATATATTTCCAACAAGATGTTTTGCACCCAATGTGAGGCCGAGGGTTTTCGACGGATCACTTATTTTTTAGACCGTCCTGACGTTATGGCTACCTATAAAGTAAGGATAGAGGCCGACCAGAGCAAATATCCCATATTGCTCTCAAATGGTAATAATATTGAAAGCGGCACCGCCAAAGAGGGGCGCCATTATGTGGTTTGGGACGATCCATTCGCCAAACCTTGTTATTTATTTGCCCTTGTTGCAGGTGATCTTGCATGTTTGGAAGATAAATTTACCACCAAAAGCGGTGTGGATGTGGATTTACGGATTTTCGCTGAAAAAGATGATCTTGATAAATGTAGCCATGCGATGACATCCCTTAAATTATCCATGAAATGGGACGAGGAGGTTTATGGCCTTGAATATGACCTTACTATTTTCAATATTGTTGCTGTCAGCCATTTTAATATGGGGGCAATGGAAAATAAAAGCCTTAATATTTTTAATAGCAAATGCATTCTCGCCAAGCCGGAAACGGCAACGGATACGGATTATTCCTTCATTGAGGCGGTGGTTGCCCATGAATATTTTCATAATTGGACCGGCAATCGCGTAACCTGCCGTGATTGGTTTCAGCTTAGCTTAAAAGAAGGATTGACGGTATTTCGCGACCATGAATTCTCGTCTGATATGACAAGCCCGGCGGTGACACGGATCAATGCTGTACGCACATTGCGACAACATCAATTTGCCGAAGATAGCGGCCCTATGGCTCATGCGGTGCGCCCTGAATCCTATATGGAAATCAATAATTTTTACACCATGACCGTTTATGAAAAAGGCTCTGAGGTTATCCGAATGATCCATACTCTGCTTGGGTCGAAAAAATATCGAAGCGGCATGGATTTATATTTCAAACGCCATGACGGCCAAGCCGTTACCTGTGAAGACTTTATTTGCGCCATGGAAGATGGCTCAGGCGTTGATCTTAAACAATTTAGACTATGGTATAACCAAGCCGGTACACCTCAACTCACGAGCAGTGGTCATTATGATAGCGACGCGAAAAAATACAGCCTGACCTTAGAACAATCTATCCCAGATACGCCTAACCAAAGTGATAAACAAGATATGCATATTCCCGTGGCTGTTGGCCTGCTTGACCCAAAAGGTCAAGATTTGTTAGAGGGGGGGACATGGTTACTTGATTTGAAAAAACAAAAACAAACTTTTGATTTTGATAATATCACAATAAAGCCTGTGGCCTCTATTCTGCGCGGTTTTTCTGCTCCTGTTAATTTGACCACTGATTTAAGCCGTGAAGATCAGGTTTTCCTAATCGGTCATGACACAGATAGCTTTAATCGTTGGCAAGCTACCCAAGATCTATTCACACAAATTATATTAAAAGCAGTGGGTGATTTAAAAAATAATAATGCTGTTGAGCTTGATCAAGAATTTATCGATGCATTGGCCAAAAGCTTGAATGATAAAAATTTAGATAAAGCCTTAATTGGTGAAATGCTTGTTGTGCCCTCTGAAGGGGTGCTTGGTCAGCATTCAACGCCGGTTGATGTGGACGCTATACATAAGGCGCGAAAATTGGTGCTGCAAGGCATGGCGTCGGCCTTAAAAGATGATTTGATCAAGGCTTATAAAGAATGCCAGACTAACGAAGTCTACCAATATAATGCCGTAGCTGTGGCAAGACGCAGACTTAAAAATGTTGCTCTTGGCTTGCTTATGGAAATTGCTGATGCGGATATTATGGCTTTGTGCAGCGAACAATTTTATTCCGCTAGCAATATGACCGATGAAATTGCGGCCTTTACTTATCTTGTCGATAGTGATGCGCCGGACCGTGAGGCGGTCATCACAAAATTTTATCAAAAATGGCACCATGACCCACTTGTGCTTGATAAATGGTTTAGTGCCCAAGCATTATCACAAAGAAAGGATATTCTTGAGCAAATGGAAAGTTTAAATAAACATGCAGATTTTGACCTTAAAACACCAAATCGTGTCCGATCATTAATCAGCGTCTTTTGTGGACTTAATCCAGTATCGTTTCATGATAAATCGGGCAGGGGATATCAATTTTTAGCGGCCAATATTAAAAAACTAGACCCAATCAATCCGCAAATAGCGGCAGGCCTTGTCAAACCACTAACCCGTTGGAAAACTTATGATATCCAACGGCAAAAATTAATGGTGCAAACGCTAGAAGATATCCTAAAACAAGACGGTCTTTCCAAGCATGTCTATGAGATTGTTTTCAAGAGTTTGATATAAAAAAGGCCGCTTTTTTAAGCGGCCTTTTTTTTGTAAGTTTTATATTTTATTTCTGATATTTAATGTCACCATTAACAATGGTGAGAACATTTTCAGAGGACATAATCTGATCTAGTGGAATTGTCATCCAGTCTTTGTCAAAAACACTAAAATCAGCCAGTTTTCCCACTTCGATCGAGCCTAAGACATTTTCCTGAAAAGCAGCATATGCGCCCCAAATAGTTAGCATTTTAAGGCTTTCTTCGCGGGTTACCGCAAGCTCTGGATGCCAACCTTCTGCGGAAAATCCGTCTAAATCTTTTCGGGCAACTGCGGCGTAAAACTCAATGCGCGGATCGCCAATTTCAACGGGCTGATCAGAACCACCGGGAATAATAGCCCCTTTATCAATTAACGTACGCCAGATGTATGCGTTGGCAAGACGTTCTTGGCCAAGGCGTTTTTCAGCAAAATGCAAATCACCAATAGCGTGTGAGGCTTGCATAGACGGAATGACATCTAGATCAATGAAACGGTCAGCATCATCGGGTTGAATATTTTGCGCATGCTCGATACGCCAACGCACATCATTGACCGCTCTTTGTGATTTAGGAACGGCGGCAAAGGCTTCTTCATAAGCATCAAGAACTTTTCGGTTGGCATCATCACCAATGGCATGGATTTCAACTTGGATCCCCGCCTTTAGAGAGGCAATTAGCATGGGCATCAATTCTTCTTTAGTATAACGCATTAGTCCTTTTGTATTATAATCAGCGTAAGGTTCGATAAAGGCGGCACCGCGTGATCCAAGGGCACCGTCCATCACCACTTTAATATCACGAACGGTTAGATAATGGGTCGGGTCAATCTGTGCGCCTTCTTTAAGAAGTCGTTCTGAGTTTTCGCCAAAACCCATAGCTTGATAAACGCGGTGATAAAGTGTTCCTTCTGCGTGAAGTTCTTTCATCAATTCAAAATTATCATATGAGCCACCAGCATTTTGAAATCCAGTCCAACCAAGGCGGGTATTTCTTATGGTTCCTGCTTTAAGGGCTTGTTTCGCTTGCTCGCGGGTCGCTTTGGGGATTAGGGGGTATATATATCGCATGGCTGTATCAACCAACATCCCTGTTAATTGACCATTTTCATCTAAATTAATATGTCCGCCCACAGGGTTTTCAGTTTTTGGGGTAATTTTTGCCATTTCAAGCGCCATGGTATTGGCGACCAAAGCATGACCATCCGCGCGGCGTAATGTGACGGGGCGATCGGGGACAATGGCATCAATATCTTGACGGGTGGGAAAACGGGCTTCGGGCCAAACTTTTTCAATCCAGCCACTCCCAGAGATCCATGTCTGATCAGGATTAGCATCAGCATAGGCCTTAACAGCATTCAGCATTTCAGCGAGGCTGTTGATACCTTGAAGGTTAAGGTTCACTTCACGAAAGCCAACGCCCGCTAAATGACCATGGGAATCGATAAGTCCCGGATAAACTGCCTTACCCGCCAAATCAATGACATTAGCATCACCGCAGGCATAACGCTCGGCCCCCTCATCATCGCCCACATAGATGATCTTGTCATCCAGCATGGCCACGGCTTGGGCATGGGGTTGATTTTCATTGACTGTATAAATTTCACCATTGGTCAGCACGATACTGGCCGGGCTACAGCTTTGTGTTTTGCTTGCGTTTTGCTCGCCTGAGCATGCGCTAAGCAATACCACCGCTGCGGTGGCTAAGAGTGTTTTTTTAATCATTAAGGTTTCCTCATATATTATAGTGAACGCGTTTTATTATAATGTAACAAGACTAAGACGGTTTAGGGTCATGTTTCAATGACATTCGGCAATTTTGACCAATAAAAATGCTTTTTTTAAATTTTAGACACAAAAAAAGGCCGCCAGATTATACTGAACGGCCTTTTATCAGTTTAAATAAGTTTATTTTTGATAGACAATCTTACCATCAACGATGGTCATAACATTGGTGGAAGACATGATCTGATCTTCTGGGATCGTCATTAGATCCTTATCAAAAATGCTAAAATCTGCTAGTTTTCCTACCTTAATACTGCCCAGAATATCATCTTCGAAAGAGGCATAAGCGGCCCAGATTGTAAACATTTTAAGGGCTTCCTCGCGACTGACTTTAAGTTCAGGGTGCCATCCTTCTGCGGAAAATCCGTCTAAGTCCTTACGGGCAATAGCGGCGTAAAATTCTATGCGCGGATCGCCAATTTCTACGGGTTGATCAGTGCCGCCGGGGATAATAGCCCCTTTGTCAATGAGAGTACGCCATAAATAAGCATTGCCGAGACGTTCTATACCAAGGCGTTTTCCGGCAAAATGTAAATCTCCAATAGCATGAGAGGGCTGCATAGAAGGTAATATATCCAAATCAATGAAACGATTAACGTCATCGGGTTGAATATTTTGCGCATGTTCAATGCGCCAGCGCGGATTATGAACGGCGCGTTGTGATTTTGGAACTGTGTTTAGGGCTTGTTCGTAAGCATCTAAAACCATGCGATTGGCCGCATCGCCTATTGCGTGAATTTGAAATTGAATGCCCGTTTTTAAAGCTCTGGTCAGTAGGGGCATTAAATCATCAGGGCTATAACGCATTAGTCCTTTGGTGTCGTAATCAGAATAGGGCTCAAGGAAGGCCGCGCCGCGTGAGCCGAGGGCGCCATCAACGGTGATTTTAAACTCCCGTGCCGTTACATAATGTTCAGGATCAATTTCACCACCATTTTTGAATAATATTTCAGCATCATCAGCATAGAGCATAGGGCGAATAGCATGATAAACCCGGTGTTGAAGTTTTCCTTCAGCGCGTAGTTCCCGTAGCATATTTAATTCATCATAAGTGCCACCAGCATTATGAAAACCGGTCCAACCCAATCGGGCGTTACGTTCGGTCCCCGCGCGAAAGGCTTCTTTAGTCTGTTCTCTTGTTGGTGCAGGAATAAGAGGTCGGACCAAATTCATAGCTTTATCAATCAGCATACCCGTTGGGATACCCTGCGCGTCCAAATTAATAGCCCCTCCATTTGGCGCGACGGTTGTAGCGGTAATATTGGCCATCTTCATGGCTACGCTATTGATAACAGCCGCGTGACCATCAGCGCGGTTTAAATAAACGGGACGGTCTGGAACTATGGCGTCCAAGTCTTGGCGGGTTGGAAAGCGCGCTTCTGGCCAGACTTTTTCGATCCAGCCACGTCCGTTAATCCACGGAAGATCAGGATTAGCGTCGGCATATGTTTTTACTTTCTCTAACATTTCTTTGAGACTATTTATTCCTTGAAGGTTTAAATATACTTCACGAAAGCCAACTCCCGCTAAATGACCGTGAGCATCAATAAGGCCCGGGTAAACCGCTTTGCCGTCTAGGTTGATCACTTGCGCATCGTCACATGAATAGCGGATTGCCCCCTGATTATCGCCCACATAAATTATTTTAGTGCCGAGCATAGCCACAGCCTGAGCGTGAGGTTGGTTATCATTGACGGTATATATTGCGCCGTTTGTGAGCACGATGTCTGCTTTTTGGCAAGAGGCGGCAAAGGCTGATGTACTCATTAAAGCACTCAATGTTGCCGCTATAATATATTTTCTAATCATAAAAATTTCCTCTAATTTATTTTAGCTTTTTGTCATTAAAAGCAATAATAAATACTATTGATAGATTTAAAAGGAAATTTTTAAGATCGTCCGTAGTTATCCTCAAAACGGACGATATCGTCTTCGCCAAGGTAGGAACCTGATTGAACTTCAATAATATGAAGGGGGATTTTGCCAGGGTTATGAAGTCTGTGGGTTGATCCTATGGGGATATAACAGGATTGATTTTCAGATAAGGTTTGCACTTTATCATCAATGGTCACCTCGGCAGTACCTTCAACCACGACCCAATGTTCGGCGCGGTGATGATGCATTTGCAAAGATAGGATTTGGCCGGGATTAACAATGAGGCGTTTTACCTGAAAGCGTTCCCCCGCATCGGCCGATTGATAAGAACCCCACGGTCGGTAAACCACTGTATGGCTAATATGCTCTTTGCGGCCTAATTGGGCAAGTTTATCAACGATTATTTTAACATCTTGGCTTTTGTTTTTATCGCAAACCAGTACCGCATCTTTAGTGGCAACAACGATCAAATCCTCTAATCCGATCGTAGCAATGGCGGGGCCTTCTGATTTAATTAAACAATTTTTACTTTTATGCGCTATGACATCGCCTGAGATAACATTGTCATTGATATCCTTATCGGCAATATCCCATAGAGCCGTCCATGAGCCTACATCACTCCATCCCATATCAACAGGGACGACTGCGGCGTTATCGACTTTTTCCATGACCGCATAGTCGATGGAGTTTGATGGACAAGATAGAAAACTTGTTTTGTCGGGACGGACAAAAGTCATATCATTAACCGATTTTTCCATGGCTTTGAGACAGCTCTCATAGATTTCTGGTTCATTTTTTTCTAAAATATTTAGGTATAATGCCACTGGAAATAGGAAAATTCCACTATTCCAATAATAATTGCCGCTATTAAGATACTCTGTGGCTGTTTTAGCGTCTGGTTTTTCAACGAATTGGTCGACATAATTGCAATTACCATTTTCATTAATAGCTTTGCCCCGTTTGATATAACCATAACCTGTTTCCGCCTTATTGGGGATAATGCCAAAAGCCGTTAATAAATTCTGGTCCGCCGCCGTATCATAAGCAATTTTAAGGGCGGCATTGAATGAAGTTTTATCGGCAATAACATGATCTGAGGGCATGATTAGCATTAAACCGTCAGGATCAGTTTTTTGGATATACAGGGCCGCTAAAGCGGCTGCAGGGGCGGTATTGCGTCCTTGGGGTTCTAGAATAATTTTAGTGTTATCAAAGCCGATCATTCTTAATTGTTCGGCGATAATGAAACGGTGCTCTTCACCCGCAATGAATAATGGTTCATTAAAATGATTTGCATCATTAACACGTTCTACTGTTTCCTGTATCATGGTAAGTTCAGAGGTTAAGGCCAAAAGCTGCTTAGGGAACAGCGATCTTGATATCGGCCAAAGGCGCGTACCAGAGCCACCTGATAATATGACGGGGGTTATTTTCATTTCATTCATATTTATTTAGCCTCAAAGATATATAGTGACCCTTTATAATAGGACACCTTTAATTGATTATTAAAAAAGTATTTTTTTAGTGAATTATTTTTTTATATTGTTCTTTATATTTAATAGATTTTTCACTTTGCTATGATAGAATAGATATATCGATAATCAAATAATAACAATAAGTTAAAACAACGGAGGGATCGATAATAGCTTAAGGAGATATTTCAGGACCTAGTATTGTGTAGAGCTATTATTTTAAAAGTGTATTTTTATGATCAGAATTTTTAAGCATTATATTCCAAAATCTATTCTCGCGTTGGCGATTGTGGAATCTATTATACTGTATTTTGTTATTTGGGGGGCATTGGCCCTGCGATTCCTGCAAATTGGCGACCCGCCGCCTAATGTTAGCGAATATGCGTTGGAAAAAATATCTTATGTGA
>CALDNY010000155.1 GCA_937914685.1 uncultured Kordiimonadaceae bacterium | reverse complement strand
AGCCCCCACTATTTCGGTGTTATCTTTTGGCAGGTTAATTTCTTCGCACGCTTCCCGTAATGCCGTATCCATGGCATGATTATCCTCCTCATCACAACGTCCCCCTGGGAAGCTTACTTGACCGCCATGGCTTTTTAATTCTTTTGACCTTTTAGTCAATAAAATTGAAAGCTCACTGCCCCGTTCCATAATAGGGATCAGCACCGCTGATGGCTTAAGAGGTAATTGATTGATAATTTTATTATTCAAATCTGGCCGATAAAGGCAATGATCACCAACATTGGGGCGTACCCACATCCGGTCTTGTGCGGGCTTTAACGCTCTACTCATGATCGGGTCATGTTGCGCAAATATTTTTTTAATTTTATTTTTCATATTATCATTCTAACTTAAAAAATTGCCCATCACTCCATACACCATAACACCCTTGATACTCCACAGCCATATCAGCGAGTTGATAATAAACATTTCGATTGATCAACGCATCAAGACGGCCGCGCACCCGAACATAAGGCGCGGGTTTACCGTCTTTCATTTCAACCCAAATTTTATGGTCTTTATCAACTTTGACAAAATCGTCAACATTGGTTCGAAATAAAATCTGATCACCGTCCATGGTCATTTCAACCACAACAAACGGCGCATCATCAACTTTGATACCGACCTTTTCAACGGGGGTAACAAGGTAAAATCCATCATCATCACGACGTAAAATAGTAGAAAATAACTTTACCATCCTTTGTCTGGAAATTGGTGAGCCCATATAATCCCAACTACCGTCACGCTTGATATGCATATCTATATGACCGCAGAATTCAGGGTTCCATAATTCTACTGGCGGCAATGCCTTACCGGCACTAGCTTTTTGAGCTTGCGCAGCAAACAATTCTGGTCGAAACCCTGCATTAGTCTGATTTTTTATAGGCTCATTTGTCATAAGCTACTCCTATAAGGAATATATGTAGAAGATATGACAATATAAAGACACTTTTAAAAAAAAATCTATTATTCATTTAACAGATTGAATTTTTCCAGCAATATTTTTAAAAGCACCACTCTTTAATTCACACGCCAAAATCCGATTTTGATCTTTTTGTTTAGGGAAGATAAGCCGCGTTGCTAGACTTCTTTCAAAGCCTGCCCTCTTATAAAAGACCTCATCACCAACCAAAACAACTCTTAAATGACCAAGGGATTTAGCCACATCAAGTCCCTCTTTCATAAGTTTAAGGCCATGACCTTGACCTTGGTATTCTGTTATCACCGCAATCGGACCTAGCAACAGCGCAGGATTTTTTCCAATTAAAATAGGCCAAAAGCGCAAAGACGCCACCAGTTTGTTTTGATCGCGCATGACAAAAGATAATTCAGATAATGCGTCAACGCCTTCTCTTAAGCCGTAAGTCGCTTTTGAAAAACGGTCTTTTCCGAAGGCCATATCAAGCAGATTTTCCACTGCCTGAGTATCATGTTTTTGTTGTAATTCAATTTCCATCACATATTTCTTTATTAAAATATATTAAATTCGGAAAATGAATTACCACATAATAAAATGAAAATATAGCGTTTTATAGAATATTATTTGGTTTTATTTAAAAAAACTACCAAAATATTTGGAAGCGGCCATTGAATGTATCAACGGTATCGGATTTAACATTAGCAAAATTGCCAATGATTGAATGGGCGTAGTTTAGCTGAAATTTCATATAAACATTTAAATACCAGTCAATACCACCAATATAATTAACCTGCTTTGTACCAAATGTTTGATGACGCAGATCCAACATATCATACCGGGCGGCGATTTTAATTTCGCCGATGCCCCCTGCTCCCACAGGATTTTTTACCTTTATTCCATTGAAACGTCCGCGTTTGGCATTGATTGTGCGTTGCCCGCCCGTGGCAAAATAACTTAATTCAAAATAGCCGCCTTTATATGAAGGGTCTTGCATGGTTAGTATTTCAGCATTGCTTAGTTTGTTTTTAACAATGGCAAATTCGGCCTGGGTCGCCAATGATTTATAAGTTGCTACAAATTCAAGCCCTAAAAACTGCTCCGACAGGATATTAAATTGGGCGCTACGTAAAGGTTTATAATCCCCCTGATGGCTAAAGGGTCGATCATTATATTTATGATCAAATGGACGTCCATTATTGGAGCGGTAAAAATATGAGGTACCAAAATGTAAACCCAGACCATTTTTAAAAGAAGGACTATAGGTAAGTCGCGTCGTGATCATATCGCGTTGATCTACTGCGGATTTTGATTTTACCAGACTATCAATAAAATAGCCGCCGCTGATGGTCCAATCCTCGCCGTGGGTTGATAAACCGACCCCTAAGCGCGTCCGTGCCTTAATCGCATTTACGAAAGCCCCGCGCACTGAAAAACTCGTATTGGTTAATGGCGTTGATTTATCCAAGGCGGTATATGTACGGGTTTGACCGACAACAATATCAAAATTTCCAAATGAATAACTAAGGTAAGCCAGCTTAATATCCACTTGGTTATTAAGAAGTTTAGTCACCAGGCGATAATTAATATTGCCAAATATTTTACCGCGAATACCAAGTTCTAAAGCGCGAAACTCAAAATTGTTAATTTTTTGACCGAGCCGCGCCTCGCTATTTTCATCATTAAAATCGGCAAGTCCATAATCATAAATTAATCGACCACTGCTTTTAATTGAAAAGCGCCCATCACCAGATGTCAAAGCAGAGTTTGAAAGCCAATTTAAATAGTCCCCGCCAATTCCATTTGTATTTTCTTGACCATGAGCTGTAGATGTCCCCATTGCAAACACTAAGGATGATGCCAAGGATGATGCCAAGGATGATGCCAAATATGATGAGAGTAAAAATATCCTATTATTTTTATTTCTATCCGCACAAAAATTCATAAAAAAAATCACTAATGTAATGTTATATTCTTATCTTAAAATCTACCCTTTACACGTAAAACGTCAAGCAATAGTTTGCTAAAAAATCAAGGCTTCTGCTTTGAAAAGAGCGATTCGCATTTAAGGTATATTTTTTTTATATGTTTATTAAAATTTATTAAAAAATAATTTAAAAATCACTTTACTTTAAAATAACCATTTAAAATATTGAAACCATTGTAAATTAAAAAATTACCCTTATATAAAAAATAGAGTGTTATCTAAAGATTAACAGACAGATTGAGAAATTAACTTTTTGTAAATCTCTATAGTTCTATATTTAAGAGACCTCAGCATAAGGCCTATTTTCTAGTTTGATATTACAAGTTTAGAGATGG
>CALDNY010000154.1 GCA_937914685.1 uncultured Kordiimonadaceae bacterium | reverse complement strand
AGCTATAATATCAAACTTAAATGACAGTAAATTTTAATCTGGCACACTTTGTTAAACATCATAATATTGCTAAAGTGTGCCAAACGGTGCCAAGTAATTTAAAATATTATGTCACAGTCATGACAAAGTGTGCCTTGGATGTTTCTGCTAAATTATTATTATATAAAGGATAATTCAAAATTAAATACCCTCCGCACCTCCATTTTCCCTAAAAATATCCCATAAAACATACCAGAAAAAATCAAGAGATTGACCCATATCAATTTAAATATTGGCATGGCCTTCATAATTGCTCATACTTGACCAATATTAAAAAGGGTTTTGCTCAATGGATGGTGATGGCAACGATAATGATTTAAATTGGCTTGGCTTCTTGCGCCGCTATATTATTTTGATTGCCCTCTTTAATAGCCTCTGGGAAATTCTGCAAATGCCGCTTTATACCTTATGGAATAATGATAGTTGGCTCACCATTATATATTCGATTATCCATTGTACCTTTGGTGATATCTTAATCGCCTTAACCGCGATCAGCCTATCATTGCTATTATTAGCCAAAGCAAATTGGCCCCACCAAAATTTTCAAATCGTTGCCATATTGACCGTCCTGATCGGTATTTCATATACCCTTTATAGCGAATGGCTCAATATTTATATCCATAAAAGCTGGGCCTATAACGATCTTATGCCGCTATTATCTTTGGGGCCTTGGCAAATTGGCTTATCGCCCCTCCTACAATGGTTAATCCTCCCATCGATAGCCTTATGGCAAAGCAAAAAGGTAATCCCATGCAAATAACATTCTTAGGCGCGACCGAAACCGTCACTGGCTCAAAATATCTTTTTGAATATAAAACAAAAAAAATACTAATTGATTGCGGGCTCTTTCAAGGCTTTAAAGAATTGCGGCTTAGAAACTGGGCGGAACTGCCCATAGATCCCTCCTCCATTGATGCGGTGATTTTAACCCACGCCCATATTGATCATAGCGGCTATATTCCTTTGTTGGTTAAAAATGGCTTTCGCGGCGATATATTTTGTTCTGAGGCGACCTATGATCTTTGTAAAATCCTCCTGACCGATAGCGGCTACATCCACGAAGAAGACGCCAGACGCGCCAACAAATACGGCTATACCCGTCATTCCCCTGCCTTGGCCTTATATACCCGCGAAGATGCGGTAAAATCACTGGACTATTTCAAAGTGATTAATTTTGGCACCCCTCATTATTTTTTAGATGATTTTCATTTTACCCTAAGCCGCTCAGGCCATATTTTAGGCTCCTCCTTTATATCGCTGATGGCGGGCCATAAAACCACCACCTTCTCTGGTGATCTTGGCCGACCCAATGATCCGATTATGCCCCCAGCCGCAAAATTGCAAGATACGGATTATCTTTTGATTGAAAGCACTTACGGTGACCGCTTGCATGAGCATAGTGACCCTAGCGTTAAAATTGGTGAGGTTATTAAAAAAACAGCGCATCAGGGCGGGACAATTTTAATTCCCACTTTTGCCGTTGGCCGTTGCCAGAGCATTTTATATTATATTGATAAGCTAAAAAAAGCAGGCGCCATTCCCGATATTCCCATTTATG
>CALDNY010000153.1 GCA_937914685.1 uncultured Kordiimonadaceae bacterium | reverse complement strand
ATAACCCACGGCGTTTCGGCGTCCTCGCCCATAAAATAACCAGTATCATATCTTTCTTCGTCCCATAACATGCCGTAATAGTTTTCTAATGGTGCTTTAATTTTTGTTTTGTCGGGGTCTGGTTCTACAAAATCATAGGCAAAGGGCAGGCCTGTATTTCTATAAATATCAGATATTAAATTATCACCATCTTTATCGGGTGGGCCAAAATCGTTTGAGCCTTGTGGGCCATAGATTTTATAGCCATCGACCTCAAATTCATTTTGTTTTGCCTCTCCGCCAAAAATAGGATGATTTTCCAAAATAAGACATTTTTTACTGTCGCCATATTTTTTGTGAAATTGATAAGCCGCGCCAATACCGGAAAAACCACCGCCAATGATGACCATGTCATATTGTTCGTCTAAATCTTCGATATTATTGATCATGTCATCAGGAATACCGTCGCGGATCAAATGGGCGGCGTCCCGAACAGAGGCCACATTGCCATTGGAGAGCGCATAATCACCAACCCCACTATATCCGTTCCATGGATCTTGTGAAAGGACGGGTTTTTGCGGGGCGCCGTGCAAGGGCGAGGTCGAGCTTAATAGGGCGGCACCAAAACCAACTAAAGTCCCATTGACAAAATCTCTGCGGTCAATTTTAGCGGATAAAATTAGAGGCTCATTTTTCTTTGTCATTTTCATTTTTCCCTATTGTTCAATCTATATGATCAACATTATTTTTCAGATGGCAAAATATTATACTGTAATGAGTAAAAAAGAAATCAGATAAAAACTTGCATCAATAAGCCTTGGTTGCTTATTGTGAGAAGGCGCGAATAAGCTCACTGATCACCGAACTGCAGAAGGATATTACTTTATGAAAATTGGCTATATAGGGTTGGGTAAAATGGGCATGGCGATGGTAAAGCGTCTGCTTGAAAAAGGCCATCAGGTGGTCGCCACAGACCCCAACCAAGAGGCGAGATCAGAAGCGCAGGCCGCAGGAGCCGAAACGGTCGCGGATATTGGAGCGCTCTGCGCTAAATTGAGCGGTGAAAAATTTATTTGGATCATGGTGCCTCATCAAATAGTGGACACTGTTCTAGGCGAGCTTGGGACGCTATTAACGCCGGGTGATGTGGTTATGGACGGTGGTAATTCAAATTATAAAGAAACCGTACGCCGCGCCCGCGAGCTTAAAGCCAAAGATTTGGTCTTTATGGATGTTGGGGTTAGCGGAGGGCCGGGCGGAGCGCGAGATGGTGCCTGTCTGATGATCGGTGGCGCCCGTGATAAATTTGATAAATATCTTGAACTCTTTAAAGACCTCAGCATCAATGACGGTTACGCTTATATGGGGGAAGCGGGAGCAGGCCATTATGTCAAAATGATCCATAACGGCATTGAATACGGTATGATGCAGGCAATCGGCGAAGGATTTGAAGTTTTAAAAGAAAGCCCCTTTGATCTTGATCTGACGGAGGTTACAAAAATATATAATAATGGCAGTGTTATCCAGTCGCGGCTTATCGGTTGGCTTGAAAAGGCCTACGCGCAAGAAGGTGAGGATTTAGAAGCCATTTCAGGGCAAGTCTCCCATAGCGGCGAGGGCCAGTGGACCATTGAAGAAGCCAAAG
>CALDNY010000152.1 GCA_937914685.1 uncultured Kordiimonadaceae bacterium | reverse complement strand
AGCCTCCTGATGAAATAAACTAAATAAGTCTCAAATCATTCGACGACGTACAATTATTCTATATTCATTATGGCCTAAAACAGCCGAAAAAGCAGGCCGTAAAAAGTTGGCTTTAATTCTCGTTCTTTGCGCCTTTACATTACCTGCTGGGGTAAATTATTACTTTAAACAACAGGTCAATAATCAAGTACAAATCAGCAGTAATTCTTCTTTTGAATTTCCTGATATGACCAATAAAGCATGGTCTCCACCTGCCTTTAGACCACCTACTAGTGCTGCAAATGGTGCTGCGGCAACGGATATGTCTATGAATAGCGTCACAGCAAAACTTGAAGCAAAGCTAGAGCAAAACCCGGGTGATATTAGTGGCTGGATATTGCTTGGTCGTTCTTATGTTGCCCTCGGCCAACCACAAAGGGCGATCACTTTGTTTGAAGAAAGGATTGTTGATAATCCGGATAATATTGATTTACTGCTTTCTTACGGCGAAACATTGACACAGTTTAATCAAGGAAATGTATCCGATAAGGCCAAAGGTTTATTTGAAAAAGCCAATATAATTAACCCCTTAAATCCACGAACCGAATATAACCTTGCTCTGTACGATATGCAGAATAATCAAGGACAAAAAGCCTACGATCGCCTTAAAAATTTGCTCGATAATGCGCCGGAAAATGCGCCGTGGATAGCTCAGGTAAAACAAAGGATGAATGACGCCGCTGGGAATGTTAAGCAATCATCAATGCCGACGCCAACAGCACAACAAGTCACCGAAGTAAATAATATGTCAGAAGGGGATAGAAGTGCGTTCATCAAAAACATGGTCGATGGCCTAGCACAAGATTTAAAAGAAAACCCCAATAATCTTAATGGTTGGCTTAACCTTGGAAGATCATATGGGGTGCTAGGACAATGGCAAAAATCTGCAGATGCCTATAAACAAGCCACTGAATTATCCCCCAATGATCAAAAAATAAAAGAGCTATATACAAGTGCAATTGCAAATTTGAACCAATAGAATCCGCATTATTCTGCTTATAGTGTTGTTTGTTCTGCTAAGCGCAGTTTTTCTTCCATTTCGTACCTATTTGCGGCGGGGACAGATATTTTAATTGCGATATATACGGCAATAAGGCCGCCCGCTAACTTACCGATTAAAATGGGTAGAATTAACGTGGGTTGAAAGTTCGCAGTGAAAGCAAGATGGTCGCCAATCACTGCCTGAGCACAGACGCCCAGTGCTACACAGATTACTTTGTCCCTAGCATTCATTTCTTTAAACAGGTGATATACTGCAATGATATTTGCAAAAACAAAAACGAAGCCGATTGCACCGCTATCTGATAGATTTAACCTTAAGGCAAGAGAATGCATCGGTTTTTTACAGTAAGTTTGAAATAAATAGCAAATCGGAAATGTTCCTGCCAACATAATGCCAATATAGCCCGCTATTTCTATAGCCCTAAACAGTTCCTTCTCATCAGCAAACAAGGGATTAAACCCCCATCCCCCAAAGACAAAAGTAAAGACCCCTGTAAAATATTCAACGATGGAAAAAGCAAGTACCATTTTTATGAATGCATCCATAATTTTACCAAAAACCAAGAAGCCTTTAACCATTGCGGTTGGGGCGAATTTCAAACCTGCGGCCAACAAGAAACAAAAAACAAACAATGGTGCTAATAACTGCAACATACCTGCAAAGTCCAAGGCAATATGATGAAGTGCTTCAGAATTGGTTGAAATAATGTCTCTAATCGGCAGATCATTCAGTGTGGTGATAACGAGGGCTATCAAGACTGCAAAGGGGATGCTGATAAGGCCGGCCATAGCACCCAATGCGAGATACTTATGATCTTTTGGAGCAAGCATGGTGAGACCAACAGGTATTAAATATACAATTGTCGCTCCCGATGTATAACCAACAAGAGACGCCGTAATCCATATATCACGATTTTCAGTGAGCGCGTCCGCCAGTTGATAACCGCCCATATCAACGGCAATGATGGAAAGTGCCGCTATCGATGCGTCAGAGCCCATCGCTTCGAACATTGGCCCAATAGCATATGATATAGCCTGTGAAAGAAACGGGATCGCTGCCATGATACCCGCTTGCGCCAAAAATACCGGACCGATAGCATGTATACCGCCAACGAATTCCCGACCCAGTCCACTTTCGGGTTTAATAACAGATGCCGCAGCCCCTAAAACCACCCCCATCATGATAAGATAAATTACAAAATTACCTAATTCAGCCATCTAAAACTTCCCTTTTTTATTTTATATTTTGCTAGAAATTCACATAAAGTACAATTTCTCTCATGCTTATTATTCTCTTAACCCTCGCGCCCGCGAAATAACATCTTTATATTTGTCGAGAATTTTGTGCCTATTTATCGCTCTCGGTTCTGTAATATCCACTTTATGTTTTAGTTTAATTTCATCGCCAAACCCTAAACCTTTTCTTGCCAACAACGCTGTGCCAATCGCCGTGATTTCCTTATTCAAAGGTGAAATTATGGTTTTGCCTAATATGTCCGCTAAAAATTGTTTGAAATAATTATTTTCTGAAAGTCCCCCGTCAACATATACTTTATCTCCCAATGGAGATATAGCGTCCATCGCCTCAATAACTTCTGCCGTTCTGACCGCAATCCCTTCCAGATCAGGTCCGCCGCCAGCAAGGGATAGAAAAGCGCCACC
>CALDNY010000151.1 GCA_937914685.1 uncultured Kordiimonadaceae bacterium | reverse complement strand
TCATCTTGTTGCGTATTTGCCATATTCCCACCACCACTCACAGTCTGGTTAACATAAATATTGCTATCGTCTGTATTTCTTTGTCTAGCGTATGAATTGTTTCCATCTCCAGCTTGAACAACAGAAATAACATTATAACTTCCATCCTTTTGCTTGGCATATGAAATATTGTCGTCGCCAGCTTGAGAGATCGCAATATAGTCATGACTGCTATATTTTTGTTTTGCGAAAGAATCGTTGCCACCACCTGCTTGAGCAATAGAAATAGTGCCGTCGCCGCTATATTTTTGTATTGCTTCAGAAATATTATCATCACCGCCCTGATTAACATACATGGCATCGTTATTAGTATATTTTTGGGTTGATTCTGAATTATTGTCACTACCCCCTTGGTGAACAGACATTATGCCAGTCGTGGTTTCCTTTTGTAAAGCATCGGATGTATTACCAGCACCAAGTTGTGTAACAGTAATACTACTATCATCCGTATCATCAATTTGATTTGCCGTTGACGTATTTGTTCCTCCAACCAATTGAGCTACAGATATTGTACTATTATCCGTTCTGCGATCTTGCTTCGCCCATGAATCATTGCCATCACCCGCACATTGGGCAGAAATGTGGAAAGAAAAGCCAATATTGTCAGATACGGCTAGATTTCCCACATCAAAAAAAGAAACAAATCAAGAAGTTGCTAAGAATGAAGTCATGCCACAACAAGACACTATAAATAAACAAAATATGCGAATCCAGAATTTAGAGAGTGATGTACAACAGATGGCTCAACAACAAGAGGCCATAAAAACTGTTGTCGATGTGACAAAAGCTGAGGTGGAAGATATTGATATAGCCAATACCGCATCAGAAACAACCAACGAGGCTTTAGCAGCGATAGACAATGCTATGAGCATACATTTAGTATCTTACCTAAAACAGGAAAGCATTTATCCTGGCTGGCAGAAATTTATTAAAGAATTACCAGAACCAATCAAAAGCAAACAAGCCCGCATTAAAAAAATCACCATAGATGGTGATCAATATTACCGTTTACTGCTAGGGCCTTATCAAACTAACGCAGACGCCAATGAAGCCTGTCAAGTTGTAAAGCTCACGTTTGATTTTTGTGAATCGTTACCTTTTGAAGGTGAAATCCTTCATTGATTGATCTCAATGGTTAGCTTTATTAGGCTTTAATTGGCAAATCGAAAGTGCATAACATCACCGTCGACAACGATATATTCTTTACCTTCTAGGCGCATTTTGCCAACTTCTTTAGCACCACCTTCACCATTATTGTCCACATAATCTTGATAGGCGATAGTTTCCGCACGAATAAAACCTTGTTCGAAATCTGTATGAATAACCCCGGCAGCTTGTGGTGCTTTGGTTTTTTGAGTGATGGTCCATGCACGGGCTTCTTTTGGCCCAACCGTAAAATAAGTAATCAAATGAAGCAGATCGTAACCCGCACGAATAACCCGGCCCAAACCTGTTTCACCAAGTCCCAAATCTTCTAAGAATGCTTTTTGTTCTTCTTCGTCATCTAATTGTGCTATTTCCGCTTCGAGTGCAGCACTAATCACTACCATAACCGCATTTTCCTTAGCGGCTTTTGCGGCGACTTTTACAGTCAACTCGTTTCCTTCTGCCGCATCATCTTCGCTGACATTACAAACATAAAGCACTGATTTTGTAGTAATAAGCTGCAATTCATTGAGAATTTTTTGTTCATCTTCATCGGCAGTTTCAACATTGCGGGCAGGGAGCCCTTGACCTAGCACCTTAAGGGCGCGTTCAACCATATCCATAATCACTATGGCGTCTTTATCTTGCCCACGAATACGCCTAGCAAGACCCGCTTTGCGACCCTCTAAACTTTCCATATCCGACAACATCAATTCAGTTTCAACCACTTCAGCATCGGCGAGGGGGTCAATTTTTCCCTCAACATGAGTAATATCATCATCTTCGAAACAGCGAACGACATGAACAATAGCGTCAACTTCCCGAATATTGGCAAGAAACTGATTGCCGAGCCCTTCGCCCTTTGATGCGCCGCGCACGAGACCTGCAATATCTACGAAAGATAGCTGGGTCGGTAATATTTCTTTTGATCCCGCAATGGCGGCAAGTGTAGCCAATCGAGGATCAGGTACAGGGACTTGACCAACATTCGGCTCAATAGTGCAAAAAGGATAATTGGCAGCTGCCGCTTGAGCTGTGTTGGTCAACGCATTAAAAAGTGTGGATTTTCCCACATTTGGAAGACCTACGATACCACATTTAAAGCCCATTATTGTTTTTCCTTTATATTTGGTTTTAAAATCAAACCAACTTCATTTAAAAAATCTATACCATCACCAGAAATAAGTTTATCTGAGGCCCGACCAACTGCATCAAGCAGGGGTTCTAGCCATTTTTTATCCATTTTAGAAAAATCACCAAGCACATGGCCGTGTACTTGATCTTTATCACCGGGATGGCCGATGCCTAAACGAATGCGGTGATAGTCTTTACCCACATATTGATCAAGACTTTTAAGTCCATTATGCCCCGCATTGCCGCCGCCTGTTTTAAATTTAATTTTCCCTGATGGCATATCTAATTCATCATGGAAGACAAAAATATTTTCTGGGGGAATTTTATAAAACCGTGCCGCCTCTGCCACTGACTGACCTGACAAATTCATAAAGGTTAGCGGTTTTAAAATAAGTGCTTTTTCTGCTCCAATTTGCCCTTCATAAAGAAAGCCTTGGAATTTTGATTTAGCATTAGAAAACTTATGGCGATGAATGATCTCATCCACCGCCATAAAACCGATATTATGCCGATTATTGTCATATTTTTTGCCCGGGTTTCCCAGTCCAACAAATAATAACATGGCATTATCCCTTATTTTACAAAGTTAGTCTTCCTCAGACGGTTTTTGTGCAGTTGCTTCAACTTCTACAGAATGTTCTTCTTCTCCTTCTGCATCTGGATCTGCATCTGCATCTTCATCACCATCTTTAAGTCCACTAGGTGCGACGATAGAAGCGATGGTAAAGTCACGATCATCAATAACAGACGTCACGCCCTCAGGCAGTATAATCGAAGAAATATGAACGCTGTCACCTATTTCAAGACCGGTAAGATCAATTTCAATAGATTCAGGAATATTATTTGACGGACATTCAAGCTCAAGGTCATGGCGCACAACATTAATAATGCCGCCTAACTTAATACCTGGGCATTCTTCTTCGTTTAAGAAATTCACAGGAACCATGATGTTAATTTTTGAACCTTTTGCTAGACGAAGAAAGTCTACATGCAGAGGTCTGTCTGTTACAGGATGAAATTGTACATCACGTGGAAGTACCATTTCTTTTTGTCCTTCAACCTCAATATCATATGTTGAACTGAGGAATGAACCTGTGTTCAAAAGTTTCATGATAGCAATATCATCAACCGTGATCATTACTACATCTTTTTTTGCGCCGTAAACTACTGCTGGTATCAGTCCGTCTCTACGTATTGCACGAGAGGACCCCTTACCCGCTTTGGTGCGCATTTCTGCTTTAATTACTTGGTTTGCCATTGTTTTAAGTCTCCAAAGTTTTAAAAATAATATCAGCCTCCAGGGGTGCTAATATCAAAGGGCCTGCTATCTATTGAGATACAGACCCTCATAAGCGCCGCTTTTAACGCTAAATTATGATTAGTTCAATGATTAATTTGTGTTTTTATGGTTATTTATTAATCAAAAAGCACTGAAACAGAACTTTCCTCGTGAATTCTTCTAATGGCTTTGGCTAACAAAGGGGCCACAGTGATTTGAATTACCTTTTCACAGGCGTCCGCGGCGGGGCTTGCTTGAATAGAATCTGTGGTCACTACATGTTGTAAAATCGAATTTTCGATACGTTCAATAGCAGGGCCAGAATAAACTCCGTGTGACACATAGGCACTGGCTGATACTGCCCCATTTTCAATAAGCGCCGCTGCCGCATTACAAAGAGTTCCCGCACTATCGACGATATCATCAACAAAAATACAATGATAACCCGTCACATCACCGATCACATTCATCACTTCCGATACCCCAGCCTGTTCACGGCGTTTATCAATGATCGCAAGCGGCACATCAAGGCGGCTGGCATAGGCACGGGCGCGAACCACACCGCCAACATCAGGGGAGACGACCATGATTTTCTCATAATCTTTATATCTTTTCTTCATATCTTCCACAAGAACGGGGGAGGCGAATAAATTATCGGTAGGAATATCAAAAAAACCTTGAATTTGTCCCGCATGTAAATCCATAGTCAGAACCTTATTGGCCCCAGCAGTGGTAATAAGATTAGCCATTAATTTCGCACTAATCGGGGTGCGAGGGCCGGGTTTACGGTCTTGTCTAGCGTAACCAAAATAGGGAATGACGGCGACAATGCGCTTAACAGATGCTCTTTTCAATGCATCCATAATAATCAAAAGTTCCATGATATTATCATTGGTGGGGTTGGATGTTGGTTGGATCACAAAAACATCCTCACCGCGAACATTTTCACTTATTTCCACCCAAATTTCTTGATCAGTAAATCGTTTGATATTAGCTTTTGTAAGTTCCATTCCCAAATGCATAGCAATGGATTCAGCGAGAGGTAAATTACTATTACCGGAAATTAGTTTCATCTTTAAAAAGTTCCCTTAAATTTTCCCCAAATCATAAGTCGAAATATATTAGCTCTTATACAGATTATATTTTAAAAAGCGAGTAACAAAATCGTTTTTTTTTAAATTATTTCAGGATTATGCCAGCATTATAATCGAAATTTGACGACCATAATCATTTTCGAGGCGATGTGTTTTTCGTCTATAGCTAAAATAATTATTTTCCACAACATAAGTGTCCAATGAAAGTGTCTCAATTTGCTCTATTTGGCTTTGCTTTAATTTGTCGCCTACGTAACCTTCTAAATCAAATAAAAAATGATCGGCTTTGCTGCTGCTTTTGAAAAATATTTTTTTCTCGAACTTCTGATAAAATTCTGCGTTCACTTCATAAGAACACTGGCTAATACAGGGGCCTATCGCTGCTATAATATCTTTACGCTGCGCTCCAAGGTCACACATTGCCTTAATGGTATTTTCAATGATCTCAGACTTTGCCCCTTGCCATCCTGCGTGAGCGGCGGCGATAACGCCGGCCTCATGATCGACCAGCAAAACCGGCGCACAATCGGCCGTAACAATGCTAAGGGCGATATTTTTAGCTTTAGTGACTATCGCATCACAATCAACAACTGATAGATCATCTTCAATAATATGAACTAGGGCACTGTGGGTTTGATGGATTTCAACCAGTTTTGCTTCATTTGATATAGCTTGCACAGCCAATTGACGATTTTTAGCTACATTCTCGGCTTGATCAAAAGAATGAGTACCACAATTTAATGATTGGTATAGTCCGCTCGAAACTCCACCTTCTCTACCAAAAAAACCATGTTTGATATTGGATATATCCCTTAAAGATTGAGCCGTTTTAAAGAGGGCCATCATTAAACCCCGCTATTTCAATTTCATCCGCGTCATTATCAGCGGTTGATACCATGGCGATTACTTTAAATAATGTGCCCATTTCGTCGGGTGCTACAAGCCTCGATAGTGATTTTAACAGATCTGAAGCCTGTTCAGGAGTTGCGCTTTTAGTTAGGCTTTTAACACGCTCTTCAATACCCATATATTCAAGAAACTTACCTTGGAAAATAGGGCCTAGCGGCTTTAAATCGATTTTTTCTATAATTTCACAAAGTTTGCAAAAATTGACATGAGCCGACAAATCAGCCTGGCCTGGATTTTGATAGATATTGGCGTATTTATGGTCTTCAACGCCTTGAAGGGTTTCGCCGGTTCTATGTTTAGTATAACCATAATCGATAATTAAAGCCGCGCCCTGATTGGTTTTAATATGATTACAAATTTCGACCATTAAATATTCTGCCATGGGCGATACTTCAATTACACTGTGCAATTCAGCATCGCGCAATCCCTCAGGCAAAGTCACTTCCGCAACCGCAAACGGCGCCAACATGGTTTTTAAATCTTCATTTTCTTTATCAACACCAACCATACGTTCGTGCCAACCAAGAATGCCTTTTTGAAATTGACGAATAGGTAGCGCATCAAAAAATTCATTGGCAATGATATATGTAGGCGCACCAACTGTCGCATTAAGGGCGGATTTTACCGTCTCATGCCAATATTTTTTACAGGGAAAATTTTTAAATTTATCTTTTTGGATTTCAATCAATTGCGGCGAAGCCTCGACAAAATGAATTTCAATAGCCTCAACAAATTCAGGAAGCACTTTTAAAACCCGCATAAAATCTTTCATTAACGAACCATTGCCCGGGCCAAGTTCAAGCAGGAAAATTTTTTGCGGTTTGTTCATTTTAAGCCATACATCCGCAAACCACAGGCCAATAAGCTCCCCAAACATCTGGCTGACATCAGGCGCCGTTATAAAATCACCTTTAACGCCAAAGGGATTTTGCGTGACATAATAGCCATGTTTTGGATTGGTAAGCGCTTCGGTCATATAACTGCTAATAGGGATCGGTCCATGCAGTTTAATAAGTTTAATAAGATGTTGTTTTAAGGGGGTCATTTTTATTTCGGACATCATAGAGATGATTTCTTTTTGCGAAAGATCAAATAGAGGCCAAAAATAACCATTGGCGCACTTAATAATTGGCCCATGGTAATTAAATCCGTACCAAACAAAAATCCAATATGATTATCTGGTTCGCGAAATTGTTCAACAAAGGTTCGCGCTATCGCATAACCGATAATGAATATACCCGTAATCAAGCCGGGCTTGTTCCTTGCATTGGTAAAATTATAAATGAAATAAAGAATGAAGAAAAGCAGGAATCCTTCCAACATCGCTTCATAAAGCTGGCTCGGATGACGGGGATAGGGGCCCCCATGAGGGAAAACCATTGCCAACGGCCCATCGCTGACACGACCATAAAGCTCACCATTGATAAAATTGGCAAAGCGGCCAAGCATCAAGCCGATTGGGCTGGCGCAGGCAATGATATCAGCAAAGAGAAATAGAGAAATTTTAAATTTCCGACAAAATAAAATAGTACTGACACAAACGCCAATAAAGCCCCCGTGAAAAGACATGCCGCCGTCCCAAACCGCCAATGCGGCACTAGGATTGCTAAAATAATAAGATGAATTATAAAATAAAACATATCCGAGCCGCCCACCAATGATAATCCCCATCATCGCCCAAAAAATAAAGTCACTAATATGAACCTGCTTACAAGGGGGGGCAGTAATCTTAATTAAGCGTGACATATAAAACCACGCAAATAGAAGCCCACCAAGGTATGATAATGAATACCAACGAATCGCTAGGGGACCAAATTGAAATATAATTGGATCAATATGAGGATATGTCAGTATTGAGAATAAGAAATATTCAGTCATAAATAGGAGCCATTATCCGTTGAAGTATAAGAGAAATAACGCATTTTACTCTTAGGGAATATAAAAATAGTTTTTCCCATATTTAATGTTACTTGGCAACCGCTAAATGTTTGTTCATAGTGCAAAAATATACTGTACCTTGCTAGGCCTTAACCTTTTCATAAAATTAGATAGGATTTTATCGTGCAATCTGACAATAAGTTTTTGAGCGACCTTGCCAAACTAGGCCAAAGTGCCGCCGGATCAATTCATGGTGTTAAAAAAGAAGTGGAGGGTCAATTTAAGGCCCGCATCCAAAACATACTGATGGATATGGATTTGGTAAGCCGAGAAGAATATGAAGTGGTTCGCGAAATGGCCATTACAGCACGAACAGAAAATGCAGAGCTGCTGGGGCGCTTGGATCTTCTGGAAACTGAAGTTAAAAAATTAAAAAAGAAGAAATAACAATGTTATTAACCGATGATTTCGATGACGACCAAAGCAATACAATGGATACTTTGGAATTTATAGTCAGTCAAAATGAATGGCCTTACGAAAGATTAGGTAATGAAGAAATCGTCGCCGCCATCACAGGCGAATGGTGCGATTTTCATATGCGTTATTATTGGATGGAAGAAAAAAACATTCTTCAATGTGCAGGACAGCTTGATATTCGTATCTCAAAAAAACATCGAACCGATATATTTGAAGTGATCAACCTTATTAATGATTGCTTGGATATGGGCTACTTTTCGTTATGGAGCGACGACAACACGGTCATGTTCAGGCTTTCAATTATCCCAAGCGGAAACCGCAGCGACATTGCAGATGCTTGTGACATTGTCACAAAAACCATTATCGCTGAAATTAATCGCTATTTTCCAGTATTTCAATTTGTTATTTGGGGTGGAAAATCACCAAAAGACGCCTTTGAAGCGACAATGCTTGAAACAGTTGGAAATGCATAACCGTAACTTATAAGGGTTCCATATGGACAATTTAGGGAGCTTTACGACTAAGAATCCTATATTATTACTAGGCTGCGGCAAAATGGGCAGTGCCATGCTCTCAGGCTGGCTTGATCAGGGTTTAAAGACAGATGCGATACATATAGTTGATCCTTTTTTGGACCATATTAAAGATTTTTTTCCAAATTTAAATGCCACCCAACTTCACGAAAATATGGAAAAGCTACCCGAACAATTATCACCGTCCTTCATTATCATTGCCGTAAAACCACAAATGATGGATCAGGCCTTGACCTCTCTACAAGCAATAGAGCTCAGCAATAGTGTGATTTTATCGATCGCTGCTGGTAAAACTATTCATTATTTTGAAAATAAACTAGGCAATCAATGGCCTATTATCCGCGCTATGCCCAACACACCTGCTGCCATCGGTAAAGGCATTAGCGTGCTTTGTGCCAATAAGCATGTTTCAGATGAAAATAAAAATATTGCAAATATATTGCTTGAAACAGTAGGTAGTGTTCAATGGATTGATAATGAGAATTTAATGGACGGCGTAACCGCACTCAGTGGCAGTGGACCTGCTTATGTATTTTATATGGTAGAGGCCATGGCCGCTGCTGGCGAAGCGATTGGCCTGCCACAAGAATTAAGCCAAACCCTTGCCAGACAAACAGTTAGCGGAGCAGGGGCCTTACTTGATGCATCGGACGAAACTGTTGCAAAATTACGGGAAAATGTCACAAGCCCCGGCGGTACTACAGCAGCGGCCCTTGATGTGCTTATGTCTGATCAAGGACTGGTTAAAGTCATTAGACGTGCTATGACTGCCGCCAAAGACAGATCAAAAGAATTAGCAAATTAATATTATGAACCAATATGATGTAGCCATAATTGGCGGTGGGGCCGCAGGCCTCATGTGTGCCATAGAAGCCGGTAAACGCGGACGCAAAACAATCGTCATCGAAAGCGGTAAAACCGTTGCTGGAAAAATTAGAATTTCTGGTGGAGGACGCTGTAATTTCACTAATATTCATTGTAAAGCGCAGAATTTTTATTCGGAAAATCCACATTTCTGTAAATCTGCCCTCAAAAGGTACGGGCCTAAGGATTTTATCACACTGGTTGAAAAGCATAATATTGCTTATCATGAAAAAACATTGGGTCAATTATTTTGCGATAATAGCGCCCAAGATATTATCACCATGCTGCTCAAAGAATGCGATGATGCGGGCGTCGAAATTCATACAAATACCCTCCTTGATAGTATTAAACTAAAAGATGAAGTATTTACA
The DNA here is from genome assembly GCA_937914685.1 of uncultured Kordiimonadaceae bacterium. Lineage (GTDB taxonomy): Bacteria > Pseudomonadota > Alphaproteobacteria > Sphingomonadales > Emcibacteraceae > Pseudemcibacter. Next base: position 3,645 of record CALDNY010000151.1, on the reverse strand, counting down.
ATAAGCAACCGTAATCAATCATATAAATGTAAATCACTTGTCGTGGCAACGGGGGGGCCTTCTATTCCGAAAATGGGGGCAACAGCGTACGGTTATGACGTGGCGCGACAGTTTAAATTGAAAATCATTGATCCCGTTCCGGCACTTGTACCACTGACTTTTGGTGAAGATTTTATTTTCGATTTTAGAGAGCTTGCCGGAGTAGCCGTCGATGTCACTGTTCAATGCGGGAAAACTTCTTTTGATGAAGCTTTGCTTTTTACTCACCGCGGTTTAAGCGGCCCTGCCATATTACAAATTTCATCTTATTGGCGGAGCGGCATGGATATTATCGTCAATCTTGCTCCCAAAAATGATGTCTTTGAAGAATTAAAGGCCTTAAAAATAAGCCATCCAAAACAAGAAATTCACACAACCTTAAGCACGATACTGCCTAAAAGATTAGCGCTTTATATTTGCCAACATGCAAAAATAGCGGGATCTCTTGCCGATTTATCCCATAAAAAAATTAAAACCATCGCCGATCAGGTCAATCATTGGCATTTAAAACCGAACGGTACCGAGGGCTTTGCCACAGCAGAGGTAACACGCGGCGGTGTCAGCTGCTCGGATTTATCCTCTAAAACCATGGAAGCAATTAAAATTCCGGGCTTATATTTCATTGGTGAAGTGGTTGATGTAACAGGACATTTAGGCGGCTTTAATTTCCAATGGGCATGGGCATCTGGCCACGCCGCAGGGCATTATGTTTAATCTTCTTTATATTTAATCTTCTTCGTTAGCTAAGGCCTTTAGCATTTTCCAAAAACCTGTGACGGCTTCGGGGCCTACTTGCTGACTGGCCTTTAAGATACTGGCTTTTTGGCTGACCGATACTTCATCAAGCAAGACTTTTCCTTTAGTGGAGAGAAATAACAGCCTTTGGCGGCGGTCTTCTGCGCCAATTTTTTGGTCGATATAACCCTGTTCGATCAAGGCACCAAGCACCCGTGATAAACTTTGCTTGGTAATATTTAGAATTTTAAGCAGCTCAGCCACGGTCATGCCTGGATTTGTGCTGACGAAATATAAAATGCGATGATGAGCGCGACCAAAGCCGTAGGTTTCAAGAACATCATCAGGCCATGATATAAAATCACGGTAAGCAAAATATAAAAGCTCTGTACTTTTATGAAAAATTTGCTCATCATTTAATTTATTAAAATTTATGTCAGCCATGTTGACATATAATATTGATAATGATAGAAAGATCAAGAGAATTTTAAAAAAACAAGGATTAAACAAAATGTCTACACCAGGCTTTGATGACCGTGACGGCGTAATTTGGTATAATGGAGAATTAATAGATTGGCGTGATGCTCATTTCCATGTTTTATCCCACGCCCTTCATTACGCCAGTAGCGTTTTTGAAGGTCAGCGCGCTTACGGCGGTAAAATCTTTAAACTGCATGAACATAGCGAGAGACTTATTAAATCCGGTAAAATACTAGGATTTGATGTTCCTTATAGCGCCGATGAGCTTGACGCCGCCGCCGACCTAGTGGTTAAAGCAAATGGCCTTGTTGATGCTTATGTGCGCCCCGTAGCATGGCGCGGCTCGGAAATGATGGGTGTAGCCACTAAAGGATCCAAAATTCACGTGGCTATTGCGTCGTGGGAATGGCCATCATATTTTAGCAAAGAGGCCAAAATGAAAGGCCTGCGTCTTCAAATTGCCAAATGGCGTCGCCCCGCACCAAATACAGCCCCAACCGCTTCAAAAGCAGCGGGTCTTTATATGATTGCCTCACTGTGTAAAGATGCCTCAATGGAAGATGGTTATGATGATGCGTTGATGCTTGATTATCGCGGCCAAGTGGCTGAAGCAACAGGGGCCAATATCTTTTTCTATAAAGACGGCGTTCTTCACACACCCACGCCGGATTGCTTCCTTGATGGCATTACCCGGCGAACAGCTATGGAACTGGCGGCAAAACGCGGCATAAAAGTGATTGAGCGAGCGATCATGCCCGAAGAGATGGCCGATTTCGAACAAGCCTTCCTCACCGGAACTGCCGCAGAAATCAGTCCCCTATCGCAAATCGGCGATTACAGCTTTGAAGTCGGTGATATCTGCAAAAATATGGTTCATGATTATGATGATCTGGTCAATAATAAGCAGGTATAATTTTATTTATCCCAGCGATTTTTTTGATCGTCATCATCAGTTTTTGCACCAACCCAATGCTCTCCTTGTTCCGTTTGTTCTTTTTTCCAAAAGGGTGCATCGGTTTTAAGCCAATCCATGATGAATTGGGCTGCTTCAAAGGCGGCTGATCTGTGGTGGGATGTTGTGATGACTAGGACGATATTATCGCCCGGGCTTAACTCGCCGTAACGGTGAATGATGGTGAGACCTTCTAGAGGCCAGCGTTTTTTTGCCAGCTCTCCTATTTTAGAGAGTTCTTTTTCCGCCATAACGGGGAAATGTTCCAAGGTCATTTTTTTGATAATTTTATCGCCGTGAATATCGCGCACCAAACCGCTAAAGCTAACAATAGCACCAAGGTCTGTGCGGTTTTCTTTTAAGCGTTCAATTTCCAGTGAAATATCAAAATCTTCGCTTTGGGCTGATATGCGCATATCAACCACCGGTCATCGGTGGGAAGATGGCAATTTCATCACCGTCGCTAATAGGATGATCTAAATTGACATACTCCTGATTAACGGCAAGGCGAATAAGATCACTTTGGCTAAAGGCCGCCTGATAATTATCCCCAAGCGTCATAAGATAATTGATTAATTGACCCGTGGTCGTAACATTATTGGGTAAAGTGATTTGTTCCGACGATTTGCCGATATTTTCTCGAATCAATGCAAAATAAATTAAATTCATAATCAATCACATATGTTTCAAACCAGAACGAAGATAATCCCATCCTGTATAAAGCGTCAAGGCCGCCGCCACCCAAAGACAAACATCACCAATTAAAATAGACGGAATTGCTGCCGGCGAGGCTTCGCCCACAAGTAAAAAGCCCAAGGCAAATATCTGAATAGTCGTTTTCCATTTTGCAAGAACGGTCACAGGCAGACTTACTTTTAAATCCGCAAGAAACTCTCGTAAGCCCGACACCACAAATTCACGACATAGAATCACCAAAGCCGCAAGTACTGAATATCCCTCAATCCGCCCAAAAGAGACCATCATCATCAAAGCCGCCGCAATCAAAAGCTTATCTGCTATAGGATCCATAAAGGTGCCAAGTTTTGAGGTTTGGTTTAATTTTCGCGCAACATAACCGTCTAAAAAATCAGTAGTGCCCGCAATGGAAAAAATTGCAAAACTAAGCCAATTCGCCAAATCACCTTTTAAATAAAAAGAACCTACCATTAGCGGTATTAATACTATTCGAGAGAAAGTGAGTATATTGGCAAGGTTATTCATTATTCGCGCTTAATTGTTGAGTTTATCTGGTTAATTTTATTTATATTAGCGCGCCATGCAACGACTTTTATTTTTTTATTCTCTTAAGGGTGAAAATAATCGTAAATATTGTTGGCTAGAGTACGGTTTATCCCTTTGACTTTCTCCAAATCTTTAATGGCCGCCCCTGATACAGCCTTGGCAGAACCGAAATGAAGCAATAATGCTTTCTTGCGGGC
>CALDNY010000150.1 GCA_937914685.1 uncultured Kordiimonadaceae bacterium | reverse complement strand
ATCAATTAGTTAATCTTAATAAGATCTAAATAATCCACAATAGATATCAACACTATAAAACCAACAGTAAGAGCTGTTGTTATCAACATTTTTTGTTTTATATTTGCCTCAATAGGCGAGCCAACCTCAATTCCATCTTCTATTTTTTCGCCCGTTTCACTGTGAGTTGTCACGCCAAAAGGTAAAACCAAGAATAAAATCAACCACCAAGAGACAAAGAAGCTTATGCTATATCCAACTAAATTCATAAAATACCCTTTTAAATTACAGGTTTATATCTGTTCTAATTCTATTAATGTACCACAAAAATCTTTAGGATGAAGAAATAATACTGGCTTTTCATGAGCGCCGATTTCTGGCTGCTCACTTCCTAATATTCTCATTCCTTTACCAAGAAGATGATCACGTGCTTTGATAATATCATCCACTTCATAGCAAATATGATGCATTCCTCCAGTAGGATTTTTCTCTAAAAATTTAGCAATGGGAGAATGATCGCCAAGGGGATAAAGAAGCTCTATTTTACTATTAGATAAATTTACGAAAGCTACCCTAACGCCGTGCTTAGGCAGATCAACAATATCTGATACATCACCACCAAGCACCTCACGATAAAGCGTGATCGCTTTATCTATATCTGGCACAGCAATAGCTATATGATTTAATTTTCCAATCACTTTAACCTCGTTCAAATCCATTCAATCTTGTTAAACTTACTTTTGTCACAGGGCCGGTTTGTTTGGCTGTAAAGGTTTTTACCGCTTTTCGCCCTGCAATTCTTATGGCTTCCTTTATTACACCGTCGTCCATAAGCAGTTTTTTAGTCATTTTTGTTAAAGCCTTATGAAGCTCTTCTTCAATATAGTGATGCAGTTGGCCTGTTTTAGTATCAGGAATTCCTAAGCAAGTAATTTCAAACGGTGCCAGTAAATGCCCCTCGCCGTTCATTATAACATTAATTGTAAGCGCACCATTAAATAAAATACGCCGTCGTTCGACAATGGCTATATCTTCATCTTTAACAAGAATTTTACCGTCAAGAGCAAGCCTTCCACACGCAACCTCATTAATAATCGAGACAGGGCCAGGAGCGAGCCTTATGACAGAACCATTTTTCGGAACAATGGTATTTTTATACCCTAAAGACTTAGCAAATTCGGCCTGTTTTAATAAATGACGACGCTCACCGTGGGTCGGGACAACAATTTGTGGTCTGATCCAAGCGTACATTTGTTTTAATTCTTCTTGTCCGGGATGGCCCGACACATGAACAAAGGCATCTTTTTCAGTAATGATTTCCACAGATTTTTCGGTGATTAAATTATGCGTTCTCCATAAGGTGAGTTCATTGCCAGGAATGATTTTTGAAGAAAAAAGCACCGTATCGCCTTTGCTCAAATGAACATGACGGTTATTATCCAAAATGATCCTCATTAAGGCCGCCCTTGCCTCTCCTTGGCAGCCCGTACAGATATATAATAGTTTGTGACGCGGCATGTGCGAGGCGTCTTCCTCACTATAAATGGTTGGAAAGCCCTTCAAATAACCATTTTCGCGCGCGGCGGCAACATTTCTAATCAATGATCTGCCGACCAAACATAAATGTCTTCCTGTTTGCTTTGCTACATAAGCAAGGGTTTCGACCCGCGCCACATTAGAAGAAAATGTCGTACAAAAAACCGCCCCTTCTTTATGGGCTAAAATTTCTTCAATGCTATGTCGTACGGCCATTTCAGAACCAGACGCTTTCTCATTAAAAACATTGGTGGAATCGCAAACAATAGCAAGGACACCATCATCGCCGATCCCCATCAATTCATTTTCATCAATAGCTTGACCAAGCACGGGATCAGGATCAATTTTCCAGTCCCCTGTGTGAAATATGGTACCAAAGGGTGTTTTAATACGTAGGGCATTTGGCTCTGGTATAGAATGGGTCAGGCCCACATATTGAACATTAAAATCACCCAATGAAAATTCACCGCCTAAGGGTATGATATGAATAGTCGCCAGATCAAGCAGGCCCGCCTCTGCCAATTTTGCCTTTAAAATGGTCGCCGTAAAGGGAGTAGCATATAATGGACACCTAAAAGACGGCCATAAATGCACCACAGCCCCAATATGGTCTTCGTGGGCGTGGGTCAGTACTAATCCTAATAAATCGTCTTTAATGCCATCAATAAACTCAATATCAGGCATAATAAGGTCAATGCCCG
>CALDNY010000149.1 GCA_937914685.1 uncultured Kordiimonadaceae bacterium | reverse complement strand
GCTGTTGGCGAATTACGTAAACTTATTGAAGAATTCGAAGGCGATGTAGATGTCAGTCTTTCAGATACAAAAATTCGCTTTAGCTTTGCAGATATTGTTCTGACCTCTAAATTAATTGATGGTACTTTCCCTGATTATTCTCGTGTCATTCCCGAAGGAAATGACAAAAACATGGAAGTGGATAGCAAAATCCTTGCCGAAGCGGTGGACCGGGTATCAACCATTTCATCAGATAAAACCAGATCCGTTAAACTTGCTATGGAGCCGGGACAGTTGAAACTTTCGGTTAATAGCCCAGAGCACGGAACCGCAACGGAAGAGCTTTCCGTAAGTTATGGTTCTGATGAAATGGAAATCGGTTTTAACTCGCGTTATTTGCTCGATATTTTAGCGCAGATAGAGGGCGACGTTGTGCAGGTTTCTTTCGCCGATGCGGCATCGCCAACCATTTTAAAAGATTTAACTGACGAAGGCGCGCTTTATGTTCTCATGCCTATGAGAGTGTAGCGGGGCTTCGGGTGAGCAATTTAGCACATTTAAATAACACCCAAAATTTTAATGGTGCCTTGCCTTATGGTGAGGCACTGGTGCTTTATGTTGATCGCGTTATGTTGTCAGGGTTTCGTTCATATGAAAATATGCAGCTTAATGTGGGGGCAAACTCTGTCGTTCTGACAGGGGAAAATGGCTCTGGAAAGACGAATTTATTAGAAGCGCTATCATTTTTATCGCCGGGTCGCGGCCTTCGCGGCGCCAAGCTTTGTGATGTTAGTAAAATTGGCGGCAGTGAACCTTGGGCAGTATCGGCTCGATTAATGACCCCTGAGGGTATGCGCCAAATGGGCAGCGGGCTTGTATCAAGACAAGATCTTTCCAGTGAAACCTCAGCGGACCGTAGGATTGCTCGTTTGGACGGGGAAACCTTATCAAGTCCTGCACCCTTTGGCGATATTCTACAAGTGGCATGGCTGACACCACAAATGGACCGTTTATTTGTCGAGGGTGCATCAGGGCGTCGGCAATTTTTAGACCGACTTGTTGTTGCCTATCATCCAACCCACGCCCGCCAAGTGAATTCTTATGAAAAAGTGATGCGCGAACGGGCTAAACTTTTATCAGAAGGAAATCCAGACCCTGTTTGGGTCTCCAGCTTGGAAAAAAGTATGGCAGAACATGGTGTCGCGGTGGCGGCGGCGCGACTTGATGCTATTTCAAAATTATCTCAGGCGATTTTAGAAAGTCAAACCGCCTTCCCAAGGGCCCATTTATCCTTGGATGGTGAATTGGAAGAGGGACTTCTTAAATATCCAGCGGTGGAGGTAGAGGCGGACTTTTGCCAACGACTTATCACAATGAGAGCTGTTGATGGTCATTCGGGTCGTACTTCCATTGGCCCTCACAAAAGTGATTTGCGTGTAAGGCATGTGGATAAAAACATGCCCGCAGAGCTTTGCTCCACAGGGGAGCAAAAAGCGCTTCTTATCGGCATAACTCTTGCGAGCGCTCGATTAAGTGTTAATCAATTTGGTGCGCCGCCATTGCTTTTGTTAGATGAAGTAGCGGCCCATCTGGACGGTGAGAGACGCGCCTCTTTGTTTGATGAACTTATGGATATCGGCTCACAAGTATGGCTTACGGGCACCGATAAATCACTTTTTGATCAAATGCAAAAACGGGCTAAGTTTTTTCACTTTGAAAGTGGTAAAATACAAGAAGATTAATCGAATTCATGCTATGATGGCATAGAATAATTTTTAATGAATAAAAGGACGGGACTTTATGTCTGACGACACAGAAATGAAAGACGCTAAAGAAGGTGCTGAAGAATATGGCGCCGATTCAATTAAGGTTCTAAAGGGCCTTGATGCGGTTAGAAAGCGGCCGGGAATGTATATTGGTGATACCGATGACGGCACGGGTTTGCATCATATGATTTTCGAAGTATCCGATAATGCTATTGACGAATCTCTTGCGGGATATTGTGATAAGGTTCTGGTGACTATGAATGCGAACGGCTCGATTTCTGTCATGGATAATGGTCGTGGCGTCCCCGTTGATATTCATGAAGAAGAAGGGGTATCTGCGGCTCAGGTGATTATGACCCAGCTTCATGCAGGGGGAAAGTTTGATTCAAACAGTTATAAAGTTTCTGGCGGCTTGCACGGTGTTGGCGTTTCTGTGGTAAATGCTCTTTCCGATTATTTGGAACTGCGTATTTGGCGCAACGATAAAGAATATTTTATGCGCTTTGAACATGGGGAGCCTTTAGAAGATTTGGTTATGGTTGGCGATAGTCCAGGCAAAACGGGAACTCAGGTTACTTTTAAACCCTCTTTGGAGACGTTCACTAATGTTGATTTTAGCTATGATATCCTTAAGCATCGTTTTCGTGAACTTGCCTTTTTGAATAGAGGTGTGCGGATCATTGTCCAAGATCACCGCACCAGCGATCATGAAGAAGTAGAACTTTATTATGAAGGCGGAATTGAGGCTTATGTCGAATATCTTGACCGCAGTAAGGTCGCATTGATCGATACACCAATAACGGTTATTGGCGAAAAAGATGGCGTTATATTTGAATGTTCATTGCAGTGGAATAACAGTTACCATGAAAATGTTCTGTGTTTTACCAATAATATCCCTCAACGTGATGGCGGCACCCATTTGGCTGGTTTTCGTGGTGCGCTAACCCGGACCATTAATAATTATGCCACGTCTATGGGTATTGCTAAGCGGGAAAAAGTTACCATTTCTGGTGAAGATAGCCGTGAAGGATTGACCTGTGTTTTAAGTATTAAAGTACCGGATCCTAAATTTTCGTCACAAACTAAAGATAAATTAGTGTCGTCGGAAATCCGACCTGTTGTTGAAAGTCTGCTCAATGAAAAATTGAGTCAGTGGTTTGAAGAACGGCCTGCGGATGCTAAAATTATTCTTGGTAAAATATGCGAAGCTGCTGCCGCGCGCGAAGCGGCGCGTAAGGCCCGCGAACTTACCCGGCGAAAGGGAGTTCTTGATATTTCATCACTTCCCGGCAAGCTCGCCGATTGTCAGGAAAGAGATCCTGCAAAAGCTGAAATTTTCATCGTCGAAGGAGATAGTGCGGGCGGCAGTGCCAAGCAAGGCCGTCACCGTAAGAATCAGGCAATTTTACCCCTTAAGGGTAAGATATTGAATGTGGAACGCGCCCGTTTTGACCGTATGCTCGCCAGTCAAGAAATTGGTACATTGATCACGGCGCTAGGGACAGGAATTGGCCCGAGTGTTGAACTGGGAGGCTTTAATATTGAAAAGCTACGGTATCATAAAGTGATTATTATGACCGACGCGGATGTGGATGGTGCCCATATCCGTACCCTTCTTTTGACATTCTTTTATCGTCAAATGCCTGAACTTATTGAAAAAGGATATCTCTATATCGCCCAACCGCCGCTTTATAAAGTGAGCCGAGGCAAGTCAGAGGTTTATATTAAAGATGACCCCGCGTTAGAAGATTATTTAATAGCACAAACTCTAGAAGAAATGTTGCTTACCCTTGGTGATGGAACACAGATTGCAGGGAATGATCTTGCGGCATTGGTTGAAAACACACGCCGCGTTAATCGGGTGCTTGCTCATGTCCCTAACCGTTATAATAAAGAAATTATCGAAGAATTAGCGGTTCTTGGTGCTTTGAATGAAGATGTTTTAATAAGAGGTGTCGGCGCAAAAGAAATCCTTTCAAAAGTCGTCAAGCGGCTCAATGAGCGTGCGGGCATCGGCGAAGACAATTGGAAAGCAGAGCTTGACCCAGAGGGGGACGGTGTTCAATTTATTCAAGAAATAAGAGGTATTAAAGATCATTACCGGATTGATGCAGTTTTTATCGCCTCAGCAGAGGCTTTTAAATTAAACGAAGCGGCCGCCGAGCGAGCGCAATTTTTTGAAAAACCGTCTACTATTACAAGAAAAGACGAAAGTCACGAGATTCACCTGCCTAGCGAATTACTTACCTTCATTATTCGATATGGCCGTAAAGGACTATCCATTCAACGTTATAAGGGTTTGGGGGAAATGAATCCCGGCCAATTATGGGAAACAACACTTGATCCAGAAGCGCGCCGTTTACTGAAAGTAAAAGTAAATCACGCCGATACCGCAGATGAGATATTCTCTAAACTTATGGGAGACGTGGTAGAGCCGCGTCGCGAGTTTATTCAAAATAACGCTCTTAATGTTGCCAATCTCGACGTGTAATATTGAAATTGAAAAGCGGGCTTTAAGCCCGCTTTTTGTTACGTCTTAATTTGCTACGTGTTAATTTGTTATGTGTTAAATTGATCCTCGTGAAGCCAGGCGGTGTGCTTGAGTGTTTTTTTGCTCAATCCCCATTCGACCATCATTTCAGGGGCAATTTCATTAAGTTTTTTCATTTCTTCTGCGCTCGCTGTATCATAGGCAAGCTCAAGACGGTGACCATCGGGATCACGGAAATATATTGACTGGAAAATATGGTGATTGGTCGGGCCAACAACCTCAATACCACCCTTTTCAAGTATTTCTTTGGCGGCCAGTAGAGTTTGTTCATCGGCTACTTTAAAGGCAATATGTTGCACCCAATCAGGTGTGTTTTCATCTCTACCCATCATTGGTGAATTGGGAATTTCAAAAAACGCGAGAACATTATCAGAGCCCGCATCTAGAAATATATGAATATAAGGATCAGGTTCACC
>CALDNY010000148.1 GCA_937914685.1 uncultured Kordiimonadaceae bacterium | reverse complement strand
CCTTAAAGATAAAAGCATCAATGCAAGATATGCCAGAACTTTTGCCTATCAAAAAGCAAAAAAAATAAAAGAAGCACTGACGGAAATTAATCAATTGATTGAAATTGATCCTCATAATCCATTTTTCTATGAAACAAAGGGCCAAATTTTATATGAGAATGGCGATGTCGTCGCTTCCATAGAACCTTACCGTCTATCAGTAGAAAACCTTCCTGATAGCCCTTTATTACGCATGTCTTACGCTCAATCATTAATCAGCACAGAAGATGATAAATATCTTAAAGAAGCTATCGAAAACTTGAAAATTTCACTAGAAAAAGATCCAGAAAATGTATTTGGCTGGAAACAAGCTTCTATGGCATATTACCGAATGGACGACAAGGCCATGACCTATTATTCTACAGCCCAGTATTTTTTATTATCGGGAAATGTTAGAGGGGCGATGATTAATGCTAAACAAGCCTCGGATTTGTTACCCAAAAACTCATCACGCTGGATTAAGGCTAATGATATTATAATGATCACTCAATCTAATTTAAGTGATAAAGAGAAATCACGTCAGGATAAACAGAAAAAAGATGATGCTATTGAAAGACAGAAAAATAGAAGAGAACAAGAAAGAAGAGATAGAACAGGGAATTATCCATGAAAAATAATAAATTTATAGCCACCATAATAATCGTACTGATCAGTGCTTTTCTATTCACTATATTTGGCAATAGCCAGCAACAAAGTCAATTTTCAGCGTCGCAAAAAGAGGAAATCAATAGTCTTATTCACGATTATCTACTCGAAAATCCCGATATTATTCCTGAGGTCATTAATATCCTTAGAGCCCGCCAAAGTGCCAATATACTCACAAATCAACAAGAGCTTCTTTATAATGATGGTTATAGTTTTGTCACCGAAAATGATCAGGCAGATATCACAATCGTAGAGTTTTATGATTATAATTGTGGATATTGCAAGCAAGTCCCCGACGTTTTTAACGCCCTATTGAAAGCGGATAATAAAATAAAAATTATTTATAAAGAATTACCCATTCTTGCTCAATCATCGGAATATGCAAGCAAAGCGGCAATGGCCTCTATCAAACAAGGGAAATTTATGGACTTTCACTTGGCTTTGATGAAAAATAAACGTCAATTAACCGAAGGTTTAGTTCTACAAATTGCCAAAGACAGCGGCCTTGACCAAGCCACTTTAATAAAGGATATGGCTGATCCTCAATTTGAAATCAACTTGAAGAAAACTAAACAACTTGTTCAAGATATTGGTATTTCTGGAACTCCTGGCTTTGTGATTGGTAATCAAATAATTCCAGGATTTATGCCTTATGAAAAACTAAAAGAAATTATAGATAAAACTCGGTCTAATCAAAATTCGTAAAATAATTATTTCATAAAAATTTTATAAACCAGACTTCACAGTACGGTTTTAATCTGTCATAAGGGCTTTAATTTTTTATTCATTATGGAGTTTATTAATGGCGAGCGAGCATAAAACGAAAGTCTTAATCATTGGCTCAGGCCCTGCGGGTTATACAGCCGCAATCTATGCCGCCCGTGCTAACTTAAAACCCATCATTGTTCAGGGCATGGAACCAGGTGGACA
>CALDNY010000147.1 GCA_937914685.1 uncultured Kordiimonadaceae bacterium | reverse complement strand
CCTATCCTATGTCAACATGGGTTTAATAGCTCACAAAAGTAATGATTAGATTTTAGAAGACCTAACAGGTTTTTTTTAAAATTAAAGCTATAATCCAAAGACCTAACAGGTTTTAAAAACCTGTTAGGTCTGGGAAATTTCGTATTTTTGAGTATCAAACAAAAAAAGCCATGATTAAACCCACAAATTTAGAAAAAGGTGACGCTATTGCCATTGTTGCCCCAGCAGGTTATTTAAAATCGGATAAGTCTCTAAAAGCAGGTATCGCTTTAGCGGAAATGTGGGGATTACAAGTCCAATTAGGCAAACATGTTTTTAATAAAGAAGGTCATTTTGCAGGTTCGGATGCCGAACGTTTGGCTGATTTACAAGCAGCGCTTGACAACCCCTCTGTTAAGGCTATTTGGTGTGCCCGTGGCGGTTATGGCACCAACCGCATTATTGATTCTTTAGATTTTACAGAATTTAAAAAGCATCCTAAATGGGTGATTGGTTATTCTGACATCACCACTTTATTAAACCATATTAATAATTTAGGTATTGAAACGCTTCACGCGATGATGGTAACAAGTCAAGAGGCGCTTGCCAATGATTTGGCGGCTGTGAGTCTTCAAAAAGCCCTGTTCGGAAAACCTTTGCGTTATGAAATTCCCTCCAATAAAAACAATGTTGTTGGTCAGGCTAAAGGTGTATTGGTAGGTGGAAACCTATCGCTTTTAGTGGCAAGTTTAGGGACGCCATCGGCCCCAAAGCCAAAGAATGCTATTTTATTTATTGAAGATATTGGCGAATATAAATACCGCATAGACAGGATGCTTTACACTTTAAAGCGCAATGGTTTTTTTGACAAATGCCGCGGCGTGTTCATTGGCGGGATGACTGATATTCCTGTAAATGATCCCGATTTCGGCAAAACGACAACGCAACTGATTTTAGACGTGATTGGCCGCACAGACATGCCTATTTGCTTTGATTTTCCTGCGGGTCATATTGCCGAAAATTGTGCCTTGATTTTGGGGCGGAAAGTGCTTTTAAAAATTGACAATAATACCGATAGCTTTATCACTTTTAAATAATTATGGCACAGCACAACGATCTGGGCAACGACGGTGAAAAATTGGCTGTAGATTTTCTGATTAAAAATGGCTATGCCATTTTAGAAACCAATTATCATTTTCATAAAGCCGAAGTTGATATTATTGCCCAAA
>CALDNY010000146.1 GCA_937914685.1 uncultured Kordiimonadaceae bacterium | reverse complement strand
ATATAATTGATAAATATTACGAATTAAATGTACTTTCTTTGACTGTATCGCAGAAGAAATATTTTTATATAAATTAATGTTTACATGTAGTACATTTTTTTGTATGTATCTGACCATTCATAGAATTATAAAAAAATTATTAAATATCATTTTTAAAGAGTTTTAAAACTAATGCAAAAATCATACAGAACTGCGCTAATATTAGTCGTCCTTATTATTATAGTTTTATTCTCTGGTTATTTATTCCCATCATCAGACAATGAAATAGTTAAAGCTCACCCGCAAAGTCCTGAGCAGGTAATTATGGCCGTCACAGTTATTAATTCTAAATCTAAACCCTATACCAGAGACATTATTTTGCGAGGCTATACTCAAACCTTAAGATCCGTGAGCCTTAAAAGCCAGATAAAAGCAAGGATCGTCGCCCTGCCTGTTGAAAAAGGAACACGTGTCAATAAAGGCGATGTCATATGCCGTCTTGATATTGAAGATCGCAATGCAAGTTATACTGAAGCTCTCGCCTTGGTAAAACAACGTCAATTAGAATTCGAAGCCTCTGAAAAACTATTTGCCAAAGGCCACCGTTCAGAAACCCAACATTCAGCAGCAAAATCAGCATTGGATGCGGCCATTGCCCATTCTGTTCGCATGAAAGTAAATCTGGACAATACAGTCATTCGCGCTCCATTTGATGGGATTATTAATGACCGCCCCTTAGAAGTAGGTTCTTATATGAAAGAAGGCGAAGTTTGCGCCCTTATCATGGAAGAAAATCCTTTTCTAGTGGTGGCAAATATTTCAGAAAGTGACATCAGCCAAGTAAAAGTAGGCGACGCTGCCCATGCCATATTACAAAATGGCCGCAGGTTGGAGGGTAAAATTAGATATATTTCTTCAATCGCTGATACCAACACCCGTACCTTTAGAGTTGAACTGGAAGTTGCCAATCCTACCCGTGATATATTAGACGGTATAACAGCCGAGCTTTTCATTCAAGCCCACCAAGTCATGGCCTTTAATATATCCCCAGCCATGCTTGTATTGAATGATAATGGCCTCGTCGGAGTGCGGTTGGTCGATGATAATAATGAAGTTTATTTCAAGGAAATAACCATATTAGGCAACCATAAAGATGGTATTTGGTTTTCAGGAATTGACGATAACTCAAAACTGATCATCGAAGGTCATGAATTCGTTAAAGCAGGTGAAACCGTTAAGCCTATACTGTCTTCAAATTAATATATGACCATAGAATATAAACAATATCGGATGCTAAAATGAACGCTATTATTAATGCTGCTGTAAATCATTATCGTGTGGTATTACTGTGCCTAGTGCTTATTTTTGGTGGCGGCTCTGTTGCATATATTACAACACCAAAAGAAGCACAGCCAGACATAACGATTCCGACAATTTATGTCAGTTTAGTCCATGACGGTATTTCACCAGAAGATTCGGCCCGCCTTCTCGTCAAGCCGCTCGAAACAACAATTCGCACAATCGAAGGCATTAAAACACTGCGCGGCATTGGACGCGAGGGCGGCGCAAGCGTCATTATTGAATTTAACGCAGGCATTGACCCTGATTTAGCGATCCTTGATGTCAGGGAACAAGTAGATAAGGCCCGCTCTGAGCTTCCCGCAGATACAAAAGAGCCGACAATTACAGAAATTAATTTAAGTGAATTTCCCATTGTTAATGTGGTTCTTTATGGATCAACCCCCGACCGCGTTATTTATAAAATTGCCCGAAAACTACGCGACGATTTAGAATCAATTCCCAGCATATTAAAAGCAGACATAGCCGGTGATCGCGATGATCTTTTAGAAATCATCATCGATCCTTTAAAATTAGAAAGCTACAATCTTTCCTATGCTGAGCTTGCCGCTGTCATTACCAGTAATAACCGCTTAATCGCCGCTGGTTCACTTGATAATGGCAAGGGGCGTTTTTCAGTTAAAATTCCGGGGATTTTTGAAACTGCCGAGGATGTTTATAATATCCCCGTTAAAGTTTCAGGAAACAGCATTGTTACCTTATCTGATATAGCAACCATTCGCCAATCATTCAAAGATCCAACCAGTTACGCGCGTTTTAACGGCAACCCCGCCGTCACACTCGGCGTTAGT
>CALDNY010000145.1 GCA_937914685.1 uncultured Kordiimonadaceae bacterium | reverse complement strand
TCACCTACGGCGCTCTGGCATTATTATTTCAGGAAAAATTTAATGAGGCTTTAGAATGGACCATACGCGCAAGCAATATCCCTAATTATCAATATTGGACCACTGCCCATAAACTTGTTGCTCATGCTTATTTAGATAATCAAGCCGATATTGAAATTACTAAAGCAAAATTATTACAAGAATGTCCAAATTTTTCCTGTAGTTTCGCTAGACAAAAACTCTTTTTTCTAAAAAAACAATCACAAGTCGATCTTTATATTAAAGGACTTCAATTAGCAGGCATTCAAGAAGGGCAGTTTCCACCAACAAAGCCCTAAGCCTCATCTCCTCTAGTATCATGGCCATATAGTTTCATAATGATGTTAATGACAAAAAACTGCACAACAATCATACCAAGTATTATGTAAGGTGTTTGATAAAGTGCCGCCACAACAAAGGCTAGAACGGTCATAGACCCCGTAACTAACGCATAGGCTAATTGGGTTGATACATGATCAATATGCGGACAACCTGCCCCCATAGAGGCCAACACGGTGGTATCTGATATGGGGGAGGTATGATCACCGAATAGTCCACCACTAAGCACCGCCGCGATGGTAAGCACTAATGGTGCGTTCAAAGTATGGGCCACGGGTACCACGATGATCATTAAAATGGCAAAGGTTCCATATGATGAACCTGTGGCAAAAGACATCAACGCCCCAAGAAGAAATACAATCACAGGGATAAAGTTCGGATCAATGCGCTCGCCAATTAATGCAGCAAAATAATCGCCCGTATGAAGCTCTTTACAAATTGAGCTTAATGACCAAGCCAGCACCAATACCAAACAAATAAAGACAAGTTTTTCCATACCGCGCACAAAGTGATTTATAGATCTATTAAAAGTGATCCCTTTATAACGCTTCATGGTATAGGCACAGGCAATGGAGGCAAAAAGATAAGATAAACAAATACCTGAACGCACATGAATGCTTTTAATGCCTTCGCTATAGGCAAAATAGCCAATGAAAACGATCATGGAAAATAGCATAATCGACAATGGTAACACCACGGTAATTAATCTTGGTTTTTCAGATATATTATCATATTCGGGGGGGAGTTCTTCATCTTCTTCTTTTTCTAATGTTCCTTCTTTGAGGGCTTTATTAAAGGCGGTTTGTGCCCGAGCCATCGGGCCGAAATCTTTGCCGGTCATTAAAATCATAGGAATGGAAGAAAGAGCGAGAAAGGCATAAAACTGATAAGGCCATACGCTCAACAACACTTCAAATGGCTCCCCGACTAAGCCTACATCCGTATAAGAATTTTCAATCAAGCTCATAATATAAACGCCCCAACCAACAAAGGGCACTAAAATACTAACGGGGGAGGCGGTGGTATCTAGAATATAAGCCAATTTTTCTCGGCATATTTTTAATTCTGTAAAGACGTTTTTAAAGAGCGGACCAACGATGAGGGCATTACCAGAATCCGTAAAAAACACACTAAGTCCCGCCAGCCACGCCGCTAATTGGGCGCGCACAGGATTTGAAATCACTTTAACAATAGTGCTGGAAAATGCCTTAGCCCCACCGGATTTATCAAGCATTTGAATGAAGCCACCAATCACCAGCATAATCGCAATCACTTGTGGATTAGAGCCACTAGCCAATTGGGTAAAAACATGATCTTCCATCAATGAGACAATGGCAAAAAACGGATTAAAATTGGTTAAAATCAATGCCCCGCTAAAACCGCCAATGGCCAAAGATAAAATAATATTGCGGGTATATATTGCCAGACAAATACTTAAGGCCGGTGGCACTATTGATAAAACACCGTAATCTTCCATTTTTCCCCCTTTATGGTTTTATTATGCATCCCACCCTAAATGATCTTTAGATAATTACAATGATATTAAGTATGTGGATATTAAGCATTTGGCATATTAACCTATCGGGCAATTTCGGATCCGAAAAAGCGCATCATTAAGCGAATTGCAAAAAACTGGACTATGATCATGATGGTTATAACCCAAACTGAAGGGTAAAAGGCGACAAAAATAAAGGCTATCACCGTGAGAAATCCTGTTAAAGACGCATAAACAAATTGGGTCGAAACATGATCAATATGCGGACAACCTGCCC
>CALDNY010000144.1 GCA_937914685.1 uncultured Kordiimonadaceae bacterium | reverse complement strand
ATATCTTTCCTGCTCTCGAACTAGGGGTTATTGATGCTACGGAATTTTCCATGCCTGCCGTAGATTTAAAACTCGGTTTTAATAAAATCGCCAAACATTATTATTTCCCCGGCTGGCATCAACAATCAACTTTTTTTGAATTGATGATCAATCTGGATAAATGGCAAAGCTTATCCGATCAACAACAAGCGCAAATCAACACCACTTGCGGCGATAATATACGCTTTGCCATTGCACAGGGGGAAGCCTTGCAAGCGGAGGCCATCAATATATTAAAGCAAAGCGGTACCATTTTTCACACATGGCCAGATCAGATGTTGGTGGCTTTTAAAAAGGCATGGGTTGAGGTCGCCGCAGAAGAAGCACAAAAGGATGCTGATTTTAAAAGATCATGGCAGTCCCTAACTGACTTTAGAAAATCATATAAAACGTGGAAAGAATTAGGTTATATTAAAACGAACAATTGACCATATCTTAAAGCTTAGCTCATACATGGGCCGCTTTTTACTCATTATTCTGATGCTGACCATATTGTTTGATGTTATCTCTCGACGTTTTATCACCACAGGCTCCGTCGCTATCCAAGAGCTAGAATGGCATTTTCACGGTGCCTTATTCCTGCTCTGTCTGGGCTTTACTTATATGGAAGATGCCCATGTTCGTGTCGATATTTTCCGTGAAAAGTTTTCCGAAAAAACTAACCGTCTCATTGAAGTCTTCGGCTGTCTTTTCTTGCTTATTCCTTATTGCAGTATTGTAATTTATTTTGGCATCGATTTTACCTTAAAGGCCTATTATGTTAATGAAGTATCCGCCGCTGCCGACGGCTTGTCTTATCGTTGGATTATAAAATCCTTGTTACCCATAGGCTTCTTCCTACTGGGATTGTCGGCCATCAGTGTTCTTTTAAAGAAGGAGCAAAAAACCGATGGATAGCCTCATTGAAATATTACCAGTATTAATGTTTCCCACCCTCATCCTATGTCTTTTTTCCGGTTTTCCTGTTGCATTTGTTTTGGGTGGGGTTGGTTTATTATTCGGCTTGATCGGCATTGGTTTTGATGTTTTTAACTTTAAAGAATTCTTTTTAATTAATTCACGTATTTTTGGCGGTATTGTTGAAAATTTAGTATTACTTTCAATCCCCATGTTTGTTTTTATGGGATTAATATTAGAACGCAGTGGAATTGCTCGTCAATTACTGGATAGTCTTAATATTATGACCAATCGCATACCAGGTGGCCTTGCCATGTCTGTGACCCTACTTGGAACCATAATGGCCGCGACAACGGGCATTATCGGCGCCAGCGTTGTTATGCTCAGCCTTATGGCCTTCCCCGCTTTATTGAATGCTCAATATGACAAACCTTTTTCAAGCGGCACCATCGCTGCTGCAGGTACATTAGGAATTCTCATTCCCCCAAGTATAATGTTGATAATTATGGGCGATCTACTGTCAATTTCCGTTACTGATTTATTTATGACAGCCCTTGTCCCTGGCTTAATGCTTGCCTTATTTTACTTGATTTATATTTATATTAAAAACCGAAAAAACCCCTTGATCCGCAGGGGCTTGAACACTGGAAACACATCCTTATTGATGGTTATTATCAGTGGTTTTCTCCCTGCCATTTTATTAATATTATTAGTGTTGGGCTCTATTTTTGGGGGATACGCAACACCAACGGAAGCCTCGGCTTTAGGGGCTTTTGGTGCATTATCTCTGGCTTTTTTAAAAAGAAAAATAAATTTACAAAAATTATATGAAATGTGTGATGAAACCATCAAAACATCTGGAATGATTTTTGGAATATTCGTTGGCGCAACAGCATTTTCTTATGTATTTCGTTCCCTTGGCGGCGACGATTTAATAATCAATTTTATGAATAGTTTTCCGGCAGGCCCTTGGCTGATTTTAAGTCTTTTAATGGGCATCGTCTTTGTGCTTGGTTTCTTTTTTGACTGGATTGAAATTACTTTGATTGTTTTACCAATATTTTCGCCCATATTAAATGGACTTGATTTTACAGGTCATATTGAAAGTGCGCAAATTTTACCGTGGTTTGCCGTATTGGTGGCCATTAATTTACAAACATCTTTTCTGACCCCACCTTTTGGCTTTGCCCTTTTTTATATGAAGGGGGTCGCACCCTCTGACGTTAAAATGCACCATATTTATAAAGGGGTG
>CALDNY010000143.1 GCA_937914685.1 uncultured Kordiimonadaceae bacterium | reverse complement strand
ACTAAAACAGTGGGTTAAAGAGAAACTAGAGTAGTTATCTGGGTCAGCCCCAAATTCTATTATAAATTGGGTCGTTTGACCCATAAGTTCACATAAGGCTTTCAGTATTTTTTTATTTTTCCTCGTAGCCCCATATTATCTTACGTGTAAAATAATACGATAATGATATTGAATATTATTTGATTTGTCAAATATTCTTAAATATTAAAAAATATCAAAGGGTATAAAAGCACAGTTGGTGTAAAAAAATGGAGGTAATTTTGCTTTTCACTTGCAATTTAATAAATAACCAGTCATTTATTAATAATAGATACAAATCAAAGTAATAAACAGATATGAGCAAAATAATCGACCAAATAAAAGACGTTGAACATGCTTTGCCTAAATGGCGACGTCGCCCTAAATGTCGCCCCGATGATATTTTAGATGGTGCCTTAAAGGAATTTTGTCTTTGTGGTTATGCGCGCGCTCGTATCGAAGATATTGCAAACCATGCCGGACTTTCAAAAGGATCTGTTTATCTTTATTTTGATAGTAAGGAAGAAATGCTAAAAGCATTAATCCGCAGAAGTGTCACCCCTATAGCGCTGTCTTTAACAGAAGTTGCGGGACATATGGGTGAAGATAAAGAGCAGACTTGTGCTGAAATCTTAAGAAAGATGCTTAAACTTACCGCTACAAGGTTTTTAGATCAAAAAACAGGTTCAATTCCTCTTTTGATAATCGGCGAGGCGGGAAATTTTCCTGAACTGCCTGAATTTTACCGCGATGAGGTTATTGAGGTTTCAATGAAAGCCATAGAAACGGTCATTGCCAGCGGCGTAAAAAATGGTGAATTTCGCCCGATCAATATAAAATTAGCTATTCGCTCATTGATGAGCATCGTCATTATGCAAGTGATCTGGAATGGTGTCTTTAAACGTAAAGGTGAAGCAACAATCACTACCGACGAGCTTATTAATTCTCATCTTGATTTATTTTTAAATGGCGCCTTGGCCTAAAAGGAATTTAAACATGCGTACCCTTATTATAATGATAACGTTCATATTATTGTCCTCTTGCGGCGATAATCAATCAGACGGATCTTTGCAAGGATATGTAGAAGGTCGTCAATTAAATCTAGCACCACGCGCTTTGGGCATCTTGACGGAACTTAGAGTCAAAGAGGGAGATAAGGTTGAGCAAGGGGATTTGCTATTTTCCGTTGATAGTCAACGTGACCAAGCAAGGTTAGAGGAAGCAAATGCCGCTAAGGCCGCTGCTCAAGCCCAATTGCTTAATTTGCAAAAAGGGGGTCGCCCTGAGGAAATTCGTGCGGCAAAGGAAACATTAAACGAAGCCGAGGTTGCCTTTAAACTTGCAGAACAAATATTTTCCCGTAGTAAAAATCTGGTCGAAAGAGGTTTTGCAGCAACCGCAAGACTAGATCAGGATCAAGCGGTATTAGATGCGGCTCGTGCCCGTGTTACGCAAGCGGAGGCAAGGTTAGAGCTTGTTCAATTACCGGCGCGCGAAGATGTGATTGCGGCGGCAATGCGTGAAGTCGACGTGCGCAACACTGCGGTAAGCCGTGCCACAGCTGAACTAAAAGATCGCAGTATATTTTCCCCAACAAAGGGGAGAATTGAGATTATTTACCGCAGAGTTGGTGAGATCGCTAGCCCCAGTCAGTCTGTGTTGAGCTTACTACCAACAGATCAGAATAGAATAAGGTTTTTTGTGCCTGAAGTTTTACTTGGTAAAGTCAAAAGTGGGGCAAGAGTGACATTCAATTGCGATAGTTGTTCGCCTGATATGGGCGGCGAAATTGTCTTTATTTCTAATCAGGCCGAATTTACCCCTCCTGTGATTTTTTCTGAAAAAGACAGAGTGAAGCTGGTCTATTTGGTTGAGGCAAGCCCCGATCAGCCTGAGCAGTTTTTAAATGGTCAACCTGTGACGGTGACTTTACAATGAGCGATCTAGAAACAGTCATTGATGTCAAAGGGTTGACCAAATTTTTTGGCGATAAAAAAGTGGTTGATAATTTTGATTTATCGGTACCAAAAGGCGCGGTTTATGGGTTTTTAGGGCCTAATGGATCAGGTAAAACCACCACTATTCGTATGGTTTGTGGTTTGCTTACGCCAACTTCAGGTTCTGGAACCTGCCTTGGTTGGGATGTGGTAAGTCAATCGGACCTCATTAAAACAAAAGTCGGTTATATGACGCAGAAATTCTCGCTCTGGGAAGATTTAACCATCAAAGAAAATCTACAATTCGTCGCGCGTATGTACGAGATTGAGGATCTTAAAAATCGTGTAAATGAGGCGTTGGAGAGTTTAGGATTAAGTGCAAGAGCTAATCAACTGGCAGGGTCTTTATCGGGTGGTTGGAAACAACGTTTGGCGTTGGCGGCTTGCATGCTTCATGATCCACAATTACTATTATTAGATGAACCAACCGCGGGGGTTGATCCAAAAGCGCGACGGGAATTTTGGGATACCATTCATGAACTTGCTGATAGCGGTGTGACTATTTTGGTTTCAACTCATTATATGGATGAAGCGGTGCAGTGCGATTATATTGCTTATATTGCTTACGGAAAAAAACTGATTGATGCGCCATCGGCGGAAATTGTTGATCGGGTTGGGCTTTATACTTGGCGGGTCGAAGGGGTGGGACTGTCAAAAGTTGCTCTTGAGCTTAAAAATAATCCTGCCGTTGAAAATGTGGCGCGCTTTGGTACAGCCTTACATGTAACGGGCATGGACCATGATGGTTTAGAGGCGGCGATTAAGCCTTATAAGGGTGATGAAAACTTACATTGGCAGGAACGTAAAACCGGACTTGAGGAAGTGTTTATTCACTTAATGGGCAGTACGGAGGATAATTTTCAATGACCATTTTTAAGGACAATATGATTTCCTTCGCCCGCATTAAAGCGGTGTTGCTTAAAGAATTCGTGCAAATGCGCCGCGACCGTATGACATTTGCCATGATGGTTGGAATTCCGATCATGCAGCTTATTATGTTTGGTTTTGCCATTAATTCTGATCCACGTCATCTGCCAACGGCGCTGATGGACCGCGACCAGTCAAGTTTCTCACGCTCTATTATTAAGGCGGTTGAAAACTCAACTTTCATGAATATAACTTACCGCCCAGAGAGCGATCAAGACGCAGAAAAACTTATGCGGGAAGGCAAAGTGAATTTCATTCTTATTATACCCGAAAATTTCAGCCGTGATTTAGTGCGCGGCGATATTCCGCAATTATTACTAGTCGCGGACGCTACCGACCCTTCGGCTGCATCGGGGGCGGCAAATTCCATGACTGAAATTGTAAAAGCGGGTTTAAAGCGTGATTTATCGGGGGCTTTATCGACCCTAGCGCCTGCGCCATTCCCGGTGGAGGTGGTTTTACATAAACGATATAATCCAGCAGGAATAACCCAATATAATATTATACCTGGCCTGCTTGGTATTATCATTGCCATGACTATGACGATGATAACCGCTGTGGCCATTACCCGCGAAAAAGAACGGGGTACCATGGAAAATTTACTGGCTATGCCCATCAAACCGTTGGAAATGATGGTTGGCAAGATCGCCCCTTATGTGATTATTGGATATGTGCAGACGGTGGTGGTGCTAATTGCGGCAGAGTTTGCCTTTAAAATACCAATAGTTGGCTCATTAATATTGTTGTTTGGCGCGGTGACGCTTTATATCATTGTTAATTTAATGATCGGTTTTTTGTTTTCTTCCATTGCCGAAACACAGATGCAAGCACTGCAAATCAATTAAGAGTTTCAGATGGTGATACAATTTACATAGAATATGAAGACAT
>CALDNY010000142.1 GCA_937914685.1 uncultured Kordiimonadaceae bacterium | reverse complement strand
ATCGTTTTATGGGATCATTTAGAAAAATTTATTTAGGGAAAATTATAAAGCCATGAGCCAAAAACAATGTGCCATTAAAAACTTATTTAAGTTTCTGATCTTATCCTTGATATCCATTTCATATATATTGGCTTCACCCGCTAAGGCCCATGATATTCCAGCGTCCGTTACCATCCATATGTACGTAAAACCACAAGGAGATACACTGAAATTATTGCTCAGAGTACCGATCGGAGTAATGAATGAAATTGTTTATCCCACATGGGGTCCAGGTTATATGGATTTTGAGAAAGTTGATCCAATTTTACTTGATGCGGCTTCGGTCTATTTAAACGATGAATTAAAAGTTTTTGAAAATGGAGTAGCAATCAACGATAAAACCATAACCGCTTACCGTGCAAGTTTACCACAAGATCGTTCATTCGTAGATTATGATACGGCGATAGCCCATATTAAAAGCCCACCGCTAACCAATGATGAAAGATTATATTATGGTCAAGCTGTCCTTGATGTACTTTATGAGTTTCCCATTCAATCTGATCAATCTAAATTTTCCATTCAAGCGACATTAGGCCGATTGGCAATGATAACAAATAATGTCATACGCTTTCTGCCGCCTGATGGCGAAGAACGGGTATTTGATTATAAAGGCGATGCCGGTATTGTTGAATTGGACCCTGGCTTTTTTCATGCCTTTTTTCAGTTTATGAAAATGGGCTTCTTTCATATATTAGACGGCACTGACCATATATTATTTTTACTTTGCCTCGTTATACCACTTCGTAGTTTTAGGGCTTTAGTGCCTGTTGTTACGTCTTTTACCATTGCCCATTCCATTACTCTTATTTCCACAGCCTTTGGCCTAGCCCCCAATACATTATGGTTTGCCCCCCTGATTGAGATGCTTATTGCTTTATCAATCGTTTATATGGCCTTTGAAAATATTGTCGGAGCAAAGCTCGAAAAACGCTGGATGCTGGCCTATGGGTTTGGTTTAATCCACGGTTTCGGTTTTTCCTTTGTCTTAAGCAGCAACATGCAGTTTGCAGGATCACATCTTATGACATCGCTACTTTCTTTTAATCTTGGTGTTGAATTCGGCCAGCTTTTCATCTTATTGTTAGTGCTACCGATGTTAAACTTATTGTTTAAATATGTTGTGATGGAAAAAGTGGGAATGATTTTGCTTTCAGCACTTGTAGCCCATAGCGGCTGGCATTGGATGACCGAAAGAAGTGGCAGGCTTCTCGCCTATCAATTTGAATGGCCAGAAATCAATGGAGCGTTTTTTATCGAATTAATGCGTTGGGGTATGCTCGCCATCATAATCGCCGCCGCGTCATGGCTCATGTATGAATTATATAAAGCTATGAATAAGAAATTAAAAAACTAAATACTACCTTCTTTTTCAATAACCAAAATCCTCGCCTCTCCTTTTGGATGGGCTACGTGTTCTGTACCGATTTGTGCATAAAATATATCTCCCACATTCAGAATAGCTGACTTTTCTTCGCCATTTTCACGGTAGAGCATTTCAACGACACCATCCAAGACTACAAAAACCTCTTCACCATCATTGATGTGCCATTCATATGCCTGATCAGTCCAATGAAGACGTGTCGTAATACCATTCATGTTGGCTATATCTTTCGCACCCCACGCCTTTGGCGCTTTAAATTCTTTACTTTTAATAATTTTCATATTCACACCTAAAATGAAAAAGCCCCCCTGTTACCAAAACAGAGGGGCTTTTCCTAATATTTTATAGTTTAATTTCTTCTTTCGGGGCGAACGGCGATATAGCCTTTTGGTACATATTTGCGCATTCTTTTTTGTGCCACTTCGGCGCCGTAAACATTGCCGTCTTCATCAGCGGTGACCCCCTCGGCAACACTTGTGCCGCGAGCATAACCGTTATTAGGATCACGAATGAAAGCCGTTACCCAGCCCGTGATTGAGCTGCCGATACGAATACCGCGTTCCCAGCCAGGATTACGTTGCCAGCCAGTGTTTGATTCTGAATCCGCAGAATAAAGAATATCATTTCCATCGATATAAAGTCCGCTTGGCCGACCAAACTGTGTCCATTGATCAAGGTGGTTCCCTTCTTGGTCAAAAATTTGCACTCGAGCATTTTGACGATCGCCAACAAATAATTTTCCTTGGGAATTAAAGGCTAAAGCATGTGGCTCGCGAAATTGACCGCGTTCGGAACCTGTTTCACCAAATTCCATGATATATTTGCCTTTACTGTTGTATTTAACAATGCGGTTGTTGCCGCCTGCACCGTGACCATCGGCGACAAAAATATCACCATTGGGTGCGACTGCCACATCACTGGGTTGGTTAAGTATATATTTGTCTTGTCCCGCGACCCCCGCCGTACCAAGAGACATCAGCAGTTTACCATCAGGGTTAAATTTATGAACTTGGTGGCCCTTTTTTCTTTTCTCATCACCACGGGCATCAGCAACCCAAAGGTTTCCCTCTTTATCAACATGAAGACCGTGGGGCCAAACAAGCATGTTTTTACCGAAACTTTTTAAGATTTTACCATCCGCATTGACCAGCATAATCGGATCAATGTCTGGTGTATCAAGGCAATTTGAATTGCCGCCACACCGTTCCGCAATCCAGATATTGCCATTTCCTGCATAATAAACGGTGCTCGTTGAGCCCCATTCTCTGCCGTCTGGAAGCTCAACCCATTCACCAACAATAGGCTCGTAAGGGTTATCTTGTGCTAAGGATTGGCTGACATAAGCCGCCGTCATTGCCGCAGTCGCAAATAGCACTTTTCCTAAATTTTTAATTTTCATCTAAGTTTCCTCCTCATTTTGAAATTTTATGGGCTCTTTTGTAGCCCTATTTTTATCTACCCTATTGAATATTAAAATCAACATATTGTAAAGTCTAACCTTACGTAATAATAGCAATAAAACACACTTTATAATCAGTCTGATAAATCAATTGATACTTTAAGACCGCCATACTGCTCAGAACGGGAATATTTTATTTGAGCTTGGTGTAAATCAATAATTTCGCGAACAATTGAAAGACCAAGGCCGTGCCCTTCACCCGTTTCATCAAGGCGAATGCCACGATTTTCAATTTGAGTTATCTTTTCAGAGGTAATTCCTGGCCCATCATCTTCTATCATAATATTCATGGAAGAACCCATTTTGACAGAGACGATAACGGTTTTCTTGGCCCATTTACAAGCATTATCAAGCAAATTGCCAAAAAGCTCCATTAAATCGTATCGATCCCCCACATAAATAGCATCTTGTTCAATATCCAAAATAAATGAAATATTTTTACTTTTATATATTATTTTCAAGGTGGCGATCAAAGGTGTGATGAATTCTGAAATATTAATCCTCTGACCGTGAATGGTCGATCCGGTAATGCGCGCTCTTTTAAGCTCGCTATCTAACTGATGTTTGATTTGCTCTACCGCCTCTATAACATCATCATAAACTTGATCCTTATTACCCACTGTCACACTTTGTTCAATATAGGCCAGCGGCGTTTTTAAGGCATGGGCCAAATTACCAAGCGCCGTGGTTGAACGCTTGATACGATGATCGACCATTACCATTAATTTATTAATTTCCTGAACAAGCGGCAAGACTTCCTCTGGAACCTGTTCATTTAAAAAATATTTCTCGCCGCTGCCCAGACGCGACAATTCCTCGGTAGCGGTTTTAAGGGGGGCCATCCCTTTGTTGACAATGAAACGCTGTATCAACATTAACAGAATGATGACGCCACCGTTTATTAAAAGCAACGCGATCGATAAGGGCCGTAATGAATTGGTAATGGGGGCGTAGTCCTCTGATACAAAAATCCAAATATTTTGACCTTCTTTAAAATAACTTCCTTCTAAGATTAGTAATTTTTGCTGTTCTGGGCCGTCGCCTTGGAATAATTTAACATCACCGATAGGTAGTCTTGTAAGTGAAATGGTTTGATCCCATAAAGACCTCGATAAAAAGACGTTATGATCCGTTTCTATACGGTAATAATGACCGGAAAAAGGCTGTAAAAATATCGGGTTTAGATTATTTTCGTCTAATTGTAATTTTCCCGTCTCATCTGGTTTTAAGGCTACGAGTAAAGCATCTGTATCATGCTGAAGCCGGGTGCTTACAAAATCCTCCCCAAAACTATTAAAGAATATAATATTCGCGATGATTAAAGAGCTGAAAAAAATAAGTGAAACAACAAAAACACCAAGATTTAAGCGGGATTTAAGGCTACTCATTCATTTTCCCCAAAAATATAACCTTGCCCTCTTTTGGTTTTAATCAGGTCGGCTCCAAGTAAATTTCTAAGTCTTCGTATATAAACTTCTATGACGTTGCTGTCTTTATCAGAAACATCATCATAAATATGTTCCGTTAAATGCTGTTTTGATAAGAGCTCGTTTTGGTGCATCATCATATAACGCAATAATCTGAACTCGGTTCCTGTAAGTGAGCCCTCTTCACCGTTTTGGAATTTAACGATTTGCCTATTTTCATCAAGGCTTATACCACAGACACTAAGACCAGAACCAACCTTTTGATTTGAGCGACGGATCAGGGCATTAATCCGTTCTAATAATTCCAAGAAATGAAAGGGCTTTCCTAGATAATCATCCGCACCAGCTTGAAAGCCATCGACCCGTTCTTGCCAATCATCACGCGCGGTTAAAATTAATACCGCAACGCTATTTTCCTTGGCGCGCCATTTTCTAAGCACCTCTAATCCAGAAATATCGGGTAATCCTAAATCAAGAATAACAACATCATAAGCTATTTCGTCGCCCATAAATTCGGCATCAAGCCCTGTGGAGACTAAATCAACAGCAAATCCTTCTTGCTTAAGGTTACCCGCTAATAGCGGACCTAATTTAGGGTCATCTTCCACCAATAGAAGGCGCACATCATTCCTCCATTATATTTGATACATCGTTACCTGATTTGCCGTCGAGAAAATGAGTGATAACCACACCGTTACCTTTTAAAATCTCAATTTGATAAATCAATAAGCCATCATAATTAAGTAATTCTACTTCTAGCATTCGATCATTCGGTTCTTTACTAAGCTTACTAATGATCTTTTCCAGACTAAGAATATCTCCTTTTTTAAGTATTTCAGCAAGTTCTTCTTTGCTTAAATGGGTAGATTCATAGCTATGTTCTTGTCCGTACGCCACAGCGCTACTCATTAATATAGTCAAGAACGCTATATATAAGTTTATTTTTAGTGATGTTTTAGTTCTTTTCATAAGATCTTATATTCCCCGCGTCTATGACCGGTCTGATCATATAATGTATGTCGCTCATCGCAAAATCCTTCTTTAAATTACCAAGAATATCATGAGCATATTCAAGGGGTATATGGGTATCAAACATCACCCCATCTGACCGTCCCGTTACTTGCTCAGACAAGGATAAATTTTCTTCCTGCCCACCGTGGCCGCGTACAAGAATACTGGTAAAGCCTTTTATGTTATCATGTTCAAGGAGCCAATCGACGATGACTTCTTCTAAGGCAAGGGGCGATATAATAGTTAACAGGCATAAACTCATCAGCAAGTCTCCTTTAGCTGTTTATGGCCAAAACGGCGGTATAATATGGGTAATAACACGAGGGTCAATAGGGTTGATGTCACAAGACCACCAATCACAACAATCGCCAATGGACGTTGAATTTCTGAGCCAGGACCCGTAGCAAAAAGCAATGGTATTAAACCAAATGCTGCGATACTTGCCGTCATTAAAACGGGGCGCAACCGACGGCTTGCTCCTTGGGAAATAATCTCTGATATGGATAATCCCAACGCATGAAGTTGATTAAAATAACTGACCATCACAACACCGTTTAAGACGGCAATACCAAGTAGCGCGATAAAGCCGACAGAGGCTGGTACAGAAAGATATTCACCAGACAACCAAAGGGCAATAATACCGCCCGTCATGGCAAAAGGAATGTTGCTTAAAACCAACAACGCTTGGCGAACAGATTTAAACGTGACAAACAATAGAAAGAAAATTAACCCCAGTGCCACAGGAACAACAATACCTAAACGTTTGGCGGCGCGTTGTTGATTTTCAAATTGGCCGCCCCATTCAAGGGTATAACCGCTTGGCAAATTAATATTTTGTAGCGCTAGCTCTTTTGCTTCTTCCACAAAACCAACAAGATCTCGTCCTGCCACATTGGCAATGACCACCACCATACGTGATCCTCTTTCACGTTGTACAGATACCGGGCCTTTTATTCTTTCAATATGCGCTACCAAACTAAGCGGTACTCTTCTGCCTTCGGGTAATATAATGGTTATATTTTCAAAATTTGATGGCGAATTACGCACATCTTCAGATCCTTTTATAACCAAAGGCGTGCGCCGAGCCCCCTCATAAATCAGTCCTACATCAAGCCCTTCGATTTGCGCTCTTAGAAGCTCCGTTATTTCATCAACACTAAGGCCCAGACGCCCCGCTTCCATCCGATCCACTGTAAGGCGTAAATATTGTGCGCCCTCATTGGCAGGTTTATATACATTTTCCGCACCTTCGATATTTTCCATAATAGCAATTAGCTGCTGGCCAATTTGATTGAGCTGGTTTTGGTCTTCACCGAAAACTTTTATGGCTATATCACCGCGCACCCCTGTAAGCATTTCCGAGACACGCATTTGAATGGGTTGGGTAAAATTAAACGCAACACCGGGAATGGTTGCCAGAATATCATTAATATTATCCAATAATTCTTGTTTTGAGCCTACCGTCCATTGCTCTTGTGGTTTAAAGACTAAAAACCCATCGGTTTCATTAAGCCCCATAGGGTCAAGGCCAATTTCATCAGAACCAGCGCGAGCGACCATGCCGGAAATTTCCGGAATATTTTTCATCAGAATTTGCTGAATACTGTTATCAATTTCCATTGATTTTTCCAGTGTAATAGACGGTATTTTTTCCAATTGAATAATCACATCACCTTCATCCATAGTGGGCATAAAAGTCTTGCCAACCTGAGTATAGACAAATAATGCGATCAGTAAAAGTGCCACTGAGGACGTGGTAACAGTCCGTGTATTAGCCAAAGCCCAATTCAAAATTGGCATATATTTATTCTGCAAAAATACCACAAACCGCGTATCGGCATGAGCCGTTTTACTTGGTAAATAAGAGGCTACTACGGGAATGATTGTTAGGGATAATATCAAAGATGACGTTAAGGCAAATACGATCGTTAAGGCCACAGGGGCAAATAATTTTCCCTCTAATCCTTGTAAAGAAAGTAACGGTAAAAAAACGATAATAATAATCAGCATGCCAGATGTAACAGGCAAAGAGACCTCGCAAACCGCCCGATATATTAGATGAAGACGAGGATGTCCGCTCTTATTATTATGAGATAAGTGTGTGACAATATTTTCAACCACAACCACAGCAGCATCAACCAGAATACCGATAGCAATGGCCAATCCGCCCAAGCTCATCAGATTGGCAGACATGCCAAACCTATTCATCATAATGAATGTAGCCAGTGCCGCTAATGGTAAAATAAGGGCAACCGTCAAAGCAACACGAATATCACCTAAGAACACCAATAATAATATAAGAACAAGCACAATAGCTTCGCCAAGGGCTTTAGAAACCGACCCTATCGCCTTATCAATAAGCATACCACGGTCATAAAAAACATTGATCGATATATCGCCCTGCAAGCTTTCTTCAATATCTGCTAATTTTTCTTTGACGCCGTTAACTACTTCTTGGGCATTGGCCCCGCGCAAGCTTAAAACAAGACCTTCTACGGCCTCACCCTTGCCATTTGCTGTAACACCGCCGTAACGGGTAACAGAACCCACACTAACGCGCGCCACATCACTGACACGTATCGGTTCATGCAGGCTTTCACGAACAATGATTTCTTCAATATCTGCTAGATTCTGAATACTACCGCTGGTGCGTACCAAAAGCACCTCTTCCCCTTCATTAAGGCGTCCAGCGCCATCATTGGTATTATTTTCTTCAATGGCCGCAATTAATTCTGTGAGGGTAATATTCTGTGCAAGAAGTGCTGCATTATTGGGGACTATTTCAAAAGTTTTGACTAACCCCCCAAGAGCATTAACATCGGCAACGCCCGGAACACCCCGCAAAGCGGGGCGGATTACCCAGTCAAGAAAGGAGCGTTTTTCCATCAAAGACATGCTGTCGCCTTCAATGGTAAACATAAACATTTCACCAAGTGGCGTTGTCATAGGGGCAATACCACCAGAAATACCTGCGGGAAGGTCTTCCATTATTCCGTTTAATCTTTCCGATACTTGCTGGCGTGCCCAATAAATATCTGTCCCTTCTTCAAAATCAATGGTGATATCTGCTAAAGCATATTTTGAAATAGAGCGTAACATGCTCTGATTTGGCAATCCTAGCATTTCAACTTCGATCAAGGCGGTGATGCGCTGTTCGATTTCTTCTGGTGTCATGCCAGGAGCTTTTAAAATAATTTTTACCTGTGTCGTCGAGACATCAGGGTAGGCATCAATGGGGATGTCGCTAAATGATATCCACCCCCCTGCAATGATCAATAACGACGACAGAAGAATAATCAAACGTTGGGTTAAGGAAAATTGAATGAGCTTTTTAAGCATTATTCTTCACTCCCCAATCCTTCTAACATGCCTTTTAAGGTGGCAATTCCTGTAACGGCGATTTGATCTTGTTGATTAATTTGTGCATCAACAACCACTGAATTTCCTTCATCGGCAATGAATTGCGCCTTGATTAAATGAAACCCTTCACTATCGCGCACAAATAAAGTGGCCTGATTATCATCTCGAATAATAGCCCCTAACGGAAGACGGTAAAAACTCCCTTTCTTTATTTTCTGCTCTAGTTGGACTTTAACAAATTGACCGGGAATATAATGATTTTGTTCACCATCAATGATGCCGCGCACCATTATCCCTTGGTCCTGTTCATGGATCATTTGCCCGATTGTAATGATTTTACTCTTAATGTTAGAATCTCTAAAAGTGATGATGTTGCCGATTTGTAATAATGGTCTTAAAGTGTAAGGAATATGAATTTCCACCCATAAAGGATTAAGTTTACCCAGATGATAGAGGGCCATATCCTCGTCCACATGTTCGCCTGTGGTTGCCGTTTGCTTTAAAACAACACCATCAAAGGGCGAGATGATGACCATGGTTTTTTTCATTTCTCGTGAGTTTTTTAATTCGCTAATTTGCTGTTCGCTCATACCAGAAAAAAGCAACGATTGATGGGCAGCATAAAGAAAAGCTTCGGATTCTTGAAAATCAGATTGCTCGCTCATAAAATTCTTTTGTGAAATAATTCCTTCTTTAAGAAGTTCCTGATTACGGTCATGGTTTCTTTTCATAAAAGCTTGTTTTGAGAGGGCTTGTAAAAAATCCTGTTGAGCTTGTAAAAAAGCAGGGCTTGATATTTCAGCAAGTTTTTGTCCCCGTTTAATTTGATCCCCTTCGGCCACATAAAGAACATTAACCAGTCCAGAAAGCATCGGATTTAACACCCTTACTTGGGCGTTAGGAATAACTATTTTAGCTGGAAAACTATTACTCCAGATCGAAAATACCTGCTCAGGATTTTGTGTTTTAATTTTCAAATTATTAATTTGTAGCTGATTAATATTGAGATGATC
Organism: uncultured Kordiimonadaceae bacterium; assembly: GCA_937914685.1. Classification (GTDB taxonomy): domain Bacteria; phylum Pseudomonadota; class Alphaproteobacteria; order Sphingomonadales; family Emcibacteraceae; genus Pseudemcibacter. Next base: position 6,583 of record CALDNY010000142.1, on the reverse strand, counting down.
CTGCGCCTTTGAAAAAGGCGTACCAAAGCCCACAAATAAGACCAATATTGTTAAAAATAATTTCATGGTAATAATATTCCTTTGATCTGATTATGGCGAGCAACTGCCCTTTTGCATTCTATGATTATTTTAGTATTCTGAGCTGACGATTGGAAAAACTGTTCTTGAATTTTAATAAGATCTAGTAAATCACTCTGGCCCATATCGAACGCTTTTTGACTTAAACGTAAATTTTCAGAGGCAAGTTGATAATGAGATTGCGATAACGGTAATTGCACCTGACAAATTTCAAGCTCATGCACTGCTTCATGAAGATGCAGGCGATGTTGGCGTTGAACCAATTGAAGATTGCGTTCAGCGCTCGCTAACTCCAAGGCCGAGGCAGCCCTTTTTGAAGTCATATGAACGCCCGCGCCTAAAGGTAGGGTTAGGCCAAAACCCACAGAATCAATATTTCGACCTAATAATTTTCCTCTTTCCCGTTTCAAGCCCATTGAAAATTTAGGAGCACTGCTCCAACTGTTCTTCACTTCTCTATATTCAGCTTCTTGATAATCAACTTGGGCATTGGCAAGCTCAACCATCGGTGCATTTTCACCATCAACATCACTCACGATCACTTCTTCAATATTTTCTGGCCTTTGATCAAGACCCGTAACAGATGAATATTCCCGAGCGACGTGAATATAATCACCAGTGGCGCTGATCAGTTCCATTTTTCTGGTCATAACATCTTGTTGGCTCAAAAATGCATCGCGGCGCGCTAAATTACCGGCGGCAATTTTTTTGTTAATATCTTTATTTAACGCCTGCGAGAGTTCAAGGTTTTTCAAGGCTTGATCTAAGGTCGCTTTGCCTAATTTTAACTCCCACAATATTTCTCTTACTTGACCTGTCACCTCTAATATAACCAGCTTTTCATAAGCGGTTGTTTCATTTATCGCCATGCGAGCTTTATTTTTCGCAGCGGATTTCTGGCCTGGTAGCCACAATGGCATATCAATTGATGTTTGCCATTCGCGGAGACCTTGATCTGATCTAAGACTATCATTTTGATGTTGAATTGAAATTTCTGGTGTCGCCGAAAAAAAACTACCCGCTCTGCCCCTTAAGGCTTGCGAATTTAATCCTTTAGATTGCACCACTATATTATCTGGTGATCTGGCAAGGGCCGCCTTAACCACTTCACCTAAAGTCAGTGTTGTATTGATATAGATCTGAAATTCCAGATTATAGCCATCATCGCCTTTTTGAGCCATGACCATATTGGGCCACACTATTATCAAACAAAATAGAAGTATTTTTAGCATTCCGAGCACTCCGCATTAAATATACGGAACCAACTAACATATGGAGCTTAAATGAAACTGAAAATAGCCTACCCATGGATTATCTTTAAAATTGTGAAATAATACTGACACCCGTTGTCTCAAACTTATCCATATTCATTAAGGCTTCAATAGACTGTTCCAAGCTAATCAGATTGCCAATTAATTTTTCAGGAGATAGTTTGCCAACTCTTATCATTTCCATCATTTGAGGATAGCGGTAAGCCTGCATTCCGTGACTTCCTATGATTTCCAGCTCATTTGCGACCACTATATCCATAGGAAGGTTCGGCCTGCTGTCATCACCAACCAAGAGACCCACTTGAATATGCTTGCCCCGTTTTTTAAGGGAGCTGATTGAATTAAAACAGGTGATAGGAGAACCAAGCGCATCAAGAGAAACATCAACGCCGCCGCCTGTCATTTCCTTAATAGCATCAGAGACATTAGTAATTTTACGGGCATTAATGGTCGCTACAGCGCCGATTTCTTTGGCTAAATTTAAGCTATCATCATCAATGTCAATTGCGATCACATTAGCCCCCAAGGCAGTGGCAATCATGATCGCCGACAACCCTACGCCGCCACAACCGTGAACCGCAACCCAATCACCGCCACGAACACGCCCTTGATCAACCACGGCTCGAAAAGAGGTGACAAAACGGCAGCCCAAACTTGCCGCCGTGTTAAAATCTATTTCTTGGGGTAATGCCACTAAGTTGATATCGGCATAATGAAGGCCGACATATTGTGCGAATGATCCCCAATGGGTAAATCCTGGTTGGAATTGATCGTCGCAAACCTGATGGTTGCCAGAATGACACTGGGGACATGAACCGCAGCCTGCAACAAAAGGAACCGTCACCCGGTCCCCGATTTTCCATTTACTGACCTGTTTACCAACAGCTTCGATCACTCCTGCCAACTCATGGCCCGGCACATGAGGCAATTCAATATCAGGGTCATGACCAACCCAACCATGCCAATCACTACGGCACACGCCCGTCGCCATGACTTTTACCACGACACCGTGCTCTACTGGTGTCGGGTCGGGAACATTTTGGATTTTTGGGGTGGCTGAATATGCCTCAAAAACAACTGCTTTCATGATTGTCCTAATATCTAAAATAACCGCGCTAACAAAACACAAAACTCTTTGTCTGGCAATATCAAATAAAACATATCGCCGAGCCTTAGTATATTTAGCACATTAAGTTCAAAATATATACAAATGGCAAATAACATGCTATTCATAAGGAGAAATACGTTTCCAGTAAAATGCCTTTATCCATCGAAAAATTTATGAGTAAAGACTTAATAACCCATATAAGAAATTTAGCACTTGTTATTGCTGCAGCAAGTGCGACATTCTTACTTGATATAAAACTTCCCCTTGGTGTTGCTGGTGGGGTTCCTTATGTGATTCTTATTTTAACGGGAATGCTTTTCCCATGGCCTAGAATTTTTATATTTCTTGGCCTTTGCGCAACTTTTCTAACTCTGATTGGCTTTTTTCTCTCGCCTGAATATGCAGCTTTATGGATTGTTATCACAAATCGCATCTATGCCATAGTCGCCATATGGGTCACCGTATTTATTCTTTCCCTTAAAAGAAAAGAAAAATCCTTACTTGAAGAAATAACATTAAGGCGCGAACTAGAATTAAAATTATATGATGCGGTAAAATCCACCGATAAAGCCAATAAAGCAAAAACAGCGTTCTTTGGCTCAATGAGTCACGATTTAAGAACCCCTTTAAATGCCATAATCGGTTTTTCAGAAGCCATTGATAAAAAAATATTTGGCACTGATAAATTTGACAAATATTTCGAATATGCCTCCGATATCCATAAATCTAGCCTTTATTTGCTTCAACTGATTAACGATATTCTTGATGCGGCTAAACTTGAATCTGGCGCTCATGTGCTTCATCTAAAAAATATTAACGTCAAGGAAGTGGTTTATTCCTGCCATGACTTATTGAATAAAATTGCCAAAGATAAAAACATAGATTTGAAAATATCCATTGCTGATGATATTTTACCTTTATTCGCCGACCCGCTTGCCTTGCAACAAATAATAGTCAATTTACTTTCAAATTCTATTAAATTCACACCTAATGATGGCACTATAATTTTGAGCGTAAAGACCGCCAAGAATCAACATATCATTAAAATAGAGGATACAGGCGCGGGTATATCTGAGGAGGCGTTAAAAACCATCACCAAACCTTTTACCAGAGAAGACAATGACCATCATAAAGCACAAGAAGGCTCAGGTCTTGGCTTATCAATTGTAAAGTCGTTGGTTGAATTACATCATGGAGAATTAGAGATCCAAAGCGTATTAGACAAAGGTACGACTATTATAGTCACTCTACCCTCTAAAGGGTTTTAATGGCGTTTCAACCGACCGTGAGCAGAAACAATCGCCGCACTATCCATCATGAAATATTCATAAAGGTCTATAAGATCACCCGTTTGACCGAAAGCATCCACACCAAGTGGCACCACTGGATTGCCATGAATACTACCCAACCACGATAAATTAAGCGGATGACCATCACAGACCGTCACCACCAAACAATCCCGGGCTAATTGCCCCATTAAATATTCAATATGTGATGTTTGTTTTTGCTTTTCAATGGCCGCTTTTCGCCTTGTTCTTGACCAGTCACGGTATAAAATATCTGATGAAGTTACCGCAAGAACAGCCATGTCTTTATTCTCATTTTGCAAATCTTGCACAGCGTTCATCACTTCGGGGGCAATGGCGCCCGTATAAATAATCGCTCTCGTAGTGCTACGGGTTGGCTTTCTGAGCCAATAAGCCCCTTTAATAATATAATCTTTATCTTGATCACTCAGTGTTCGTGGTAATTGACTTATCTTTCTACTAGAAAGGCGGAAATAAACGCTAGAGCCTTCTTTCTGTTGCATATAATCAAAGCCCCATTCCATGAGAACGGCTAATTCATCAGCGTAAGCCGGCTCCAGAGATGTTAAGCCCGGTTGAGAGAGGCCGATCAGCGGTGTACCAATGGATTGGTGCGCTCCTCCTTCTGGGCCTAAGCTAATTCCTGACGGGGTTGCCACAAGCATAAAACGCGCCCCTTGATAAGCGGCGTAATTAAGCGCATCCAAACCACGATTAATGAACGGGTCATAAAGAGTGCCTACGGGGAAAAGACGTTCGCCAAAATGGATATTGGTTAATCCTAGTTGGCCCAATAAAGAAAATAAATTATTTTCAGCAATACCAAGTTCTATATGTTGACCGCTCGGCCCTTTACGCCAAATCTGTGCACTGGGGATTTGTTTATCTTTAAAAACATCTGAAACAATTTCTCGTGAATATAATTTTCGACGATTAACCCACGGCCCAAGATTAGTGGATGAGGTCACATCCGGGCTAGTGGTAACAATTCGTCTTGCAAGATCACTATCACCCTTAGCCAATTCAAACATAATTTTACCAAAGGCTTCCTGAGTTGATTGATTGTCGCCTTCTGGAATTTTTATTTCAGGTATAGTGATGATCGGCACTTCTGTTTTTTTCTTGGAACGGTCTTGGTATTGGCAATTATCAATAAAATGTTGGATTTTCAGAGCATCTTCTTCGATGCCTTCAAATTTATCCCATTCATTGCCTGCTTTGACATTTTGGCTTTTTTGAAACTCTGCCATCTGCGCAACACTCATAAGCCCAGAATGATTGTCCTTATGTCCCGCAAGGGGAAGACCCATTCCTTTAACCGTATAGGCAATGAAACATTGTGGCTGCTCCTTGTCCCCCGCCTCATCAAAGGCACTGGTTAAAGTTTCAAGATCATGCCCCCCTAGGTTCGTCATAATTTGCGCTAGGGAAAGATCATCGTGACTATCAAGAAATTCACCGATACCACTTGTTCCTTTAAGGTCAATCTTAAGATTTTTGCGCCATTCAGCACCGCCTTGGAAGGTAAGGGCCGAATAGTCCTGATTGGAACAATGATCTATCCAATTTAGGATCGCTTCACCAGCAGGTCCCTTTTGAGCTTCTTGTAATTTTCGACCATATTTAAGGGTTGATACCTTCCAGCCAAGATTTTCAAAAACACCGCTGATACGTTTAAATAAATCATCATCAACAACAGCGTCCAAGCTTTGACGGTTATAATCTATCACCCACCATAGATTTCTTGCCTGATGTTTCCACCCTTCCATAAGCCCTTCAAATATATTTCCTTCATCAAATTCGGCGTCACCGGCAAGTGCAATCATACGACCCATTTTTTCTGACTTGTGCCAGTTATGATCGACCATGTAATCTTGAACCAGCGTATTGAATAAAGTTGCCGCAACACCCATACCAACAGATCCCGTTGAAAAATCAACGTCCGTGGTATCTTTTGTCATCGATGGATAGGATTGAGCACCGCCAAAACCACGAAAATTAATCATTTTTTCTCGGGTTTGCCTGTCCATCAGATACATGATCGCATGCATAATCGGTGAGGCATGAGGCTTTACGGCAATCCTGTCTTCTGCGCGCATCGTATGAAAATATAACGCCGTCATAATTGTTGCTAATGATGAGGAAGATGCTTGATGGCCACCCACTTTTAAACCATCCCGTGAAGGCCGAAGATGATTGGCATTATGTATCATATAACTGGCAAGCCACAGCACTTTCTTCTCAAGCAACTTTAAAGCGTCTAAATCTGCGCTTGATGTTGAAATTATTGGCTTTTCTTCTTTTACTATAATACTCATATCTGCCTCGTTATATTAAAGTTACTCAAGGGTAACATATATATTATAGGAAGCCAACTGCATTCTAATCAAGTAGGTTTTTATTGACCTCAAGAGCCTCTATCACGGCGTCCATATCATCTTCATTGTTATAAAAATGGGCGGAAATTCTCAAATTACCATCTCGGCATGAGGCGATAATGTTTTTTTCTGCCAGTGCCTCTACAAGGGCATATTGATCGGTTGAAGCTATGGTGATCATGGCACCGTGATGATGAGGGTTTTTTGACGACATCAGTTTTCCACCAATTTTCTCGACACCCTGTTTCAACCTTTCATTCAATGCCGCCACATGGCGGCGAATATTATCAACTCCCACTTTTAGAATAAAATTAAGCCCGGCCTCAACCGCATATAAATTTGGAACGCTTGGTGTTCCTTGTTCAAAGCGGCGCGCGCTATTTGCGGGAGTATTATCATGAATGAGCATGGCGTGGATGTCTTCTTGGGCAAACCAGCCCG